>JBNKDX010000247.1:0-4276 GCA_050288485.1 Rhodomicrobiaceae bacterium
GCCAGGTATCCGTCATAGGCGGTGTGTCCGAGTCCCCGCGGCATGGCGACCAGTTCGGGCATGATGCCATCTGAATAGTGAACCCGAACCTTGGCCGAGCCCACGGGCGTGGAGAGCTGGGCTGTCCGGCCGTCGATAAGGGCGGCAATCAGCCGAATGTCTTCTACGACCCGAAGAGCGCCGAGAGTTCTCTCCCCTACTTCTCGCGCGGTACCCGCGACGACCTGATGCAGCGGCGGTACGCGCGCGCATTCCTCGAATGGTACGATCCGGCCTCGCCCGGTTTTATCGAAGAGCAGAACCCCGAGAGCAGCGTTTACTCAGGCCGTATGGTCGATGCCAGCCGCATCATGCTCTACACCTGGGATGCGCGTCCCCATCCCGCATTTCCGGCCTGGCGGAGCATTTGGGCGGACGGCGGCAATTGGCAACTCGGGCACTGGCTCACAGGCCATACGGCAGACGCGCCGCTCGCCGAAACCGTCGCGCGGATCGCGGATGACTACGGCTTTGCCGATTACGAGGCCTCGCAGCTCTCAGGATCGCTGTCGGGCTACGTCATCGACCGCGTCATGAGCGCGCGCGACGCGATCCAGCCGCTCGAAGCCGCCTACTTCTTCGACAGCTTCGAGTCGAACGGAAAGGTTCGCTTCGCCCATCGCGGACGCTCGGGAAGCGTGGCGACGTTGACGCCGGACGATCTCGTGGAGACGCGGGCGGACGCGCCGCTCTACCAGCTTACGCGCGGCCAGGAAACCGACCTGCCCTGTGCGGCGAAAATCACCTATATCGACGCCGACCGCGATTACGCGCAAGGGAGCGCCGAAGGCCGCCGTATCGCAGGCGCCTCGGGCCGCGTGTCTTCGGCGCAGATGCCAGTGGTCACGACCTACGCCAGCGCCCGCGCCATGGCCGAAACCATGGTGCAGGAAGCCTGGGCCGCGCGCGAGCGGGCGGCGTTCACGCTTCCGCCGTCGCGGCTGGCGCTCGATCCGGCGGACCTGGTGACGCTCGCAGCCGGAGCACGGTCACAAACCCTGCGCCTGACGGGCCTGCATCTCGGCGAGGCCATCGAGGCCGAGGCGCTTTCGATCGAGCCGCAACTTTATGGCCCGTTCGCCGCACCCGCTCGGGATGCTTCGCCCGCTGCGACGATCACCTATGGTACGCAGGCAGCCGCTTTTCTCGACCTGCCGCTGATCCGGGGCGACGAGGTTCCGTATGCGGGGGGCGTGGCGGCTTACGGGTCGCCCTGGCCCGGCGGCGTGGCGTTCTACCGCTCGCCCGCCACGTCCGGTTACGAACTCGCCGCTCTGGCCAGCACGCCTGCAACGATGGGTACGACCGCCAGCGACTTCTACGGCGGTCCGACGGGGCGCTGGGACCATGGCAACGTCCTCCGCGTCGTGCTCTCGGGCGGGCAGCTCGCGAGCGCCGAAGAACTGCTGGTCCTCGGCGGCGCGAACCTTGCCGCCGTGGAGAATGCGGACGGCGAATGGGAGGTGATCCAGTTCGCCTCGGCGGCGCTGGTGTCCGGCTCCACCTACGATCTCTCCGGCTTCCTGCGCGGCCAATACGGCACGGAAGGCGTGATGCGCGATCCCCTGCCCGCCGGCGCGCGCTTCGTGCTCCTGGATATGGCCATCACCCAGGTGGACATGACGTCGGACGATGTAGGTCTCAGCTACAATTGGAAATACGGCCCTGCCTCTTACGACATCGGCCACGCGGCCTATGTGTCGAAGCCAGGCTTCGCCTTCCGCGGCGTGGGCCTGAGGCCTCTCTCACCTTGTCATGTCCGCGGCGGTTTCGACGGCGGCGGTGATCTCCTTCTCACCTGGAAGCGGCGGACGAGAGAGGGCGGCGACAGTTGGCAGGGTATCGAGGTCCCGCTCGCTGAGGACTCGGAGATGTACGAGATAGACATCATGGATGGCAGTAGCGTCAAACGTACTCTCTCCGCCTCCAGCCCCACCGCGACCTACACCGCCGCTCAGCAGACCGCCGATTTCGGTGCTCCGCAGTCCACATATGTGGTGCAGGTCTATCAGATGAGCGCAAGCTACGGCCGGGGAACGGCGCGCGAGGCGGTCATTCCATAGCCGGGGCGCCGCCTCGCGCCGCCCGTCACCCGCGATCATTTCACAGGACGCCCCGATGACCACCTCACCTAACCTCGCGCTCCCCTATCTTGAGGCGGCGCAATCGCAGAAGCATGTCACCCACAACGAGGCGCTCGTCCGCCTCGACGCGATCGTCATGCTCGCCATCCTCGACCGCGATCTGACCGCGCCGCCCGGCTCACCCGCCGACGGGGCGCGCTATCTCGTGGCCACCGGCGCCACCGGTGCGTGGGCCGGTCATGACGGCCAGATTGCGGCCTGGCAGGACGGTGCGTGGGCGTATTACACACCACAGACCGGCTGGCTGGCCTGGATCGCCGACGAAAGCGCGCTTCTCGTCTTCGACGGCGCCGCCTGGACCGGCAGCGCAACGCAGAACGCCGGGCAGATCGGCGTCAACACGACGGCGGACACCACGAACCGGTTCGCCGTCGTTTCCGACGCCGTGCTGTTCACGCACAATGGCGGCGGCGTCCAGGCCAAGTTCAACAAGTCGGGCAGCGGCGCAACCGCCAGCATTTTGTTCCAGACCGGCTGGTCGGGGCGCGCGGAAATCGGCTGCATCGGCGACGATGATTTTTGCTTCAAGGTCTCGCCCGACGGTTCAGCGTTCCACACCGGCCTGACGCTGGTGGCCTCCGCGAGCGGCGTGCCGCGCGTGGCCAGCTTCACCGTCAGCGGTCTGCCCTCAGCGTCGGCGGCGGGCGCGGGCGCGTTGGCCTTCGTGAGCGATGAGGCTGGCGGCCCCGTGCTCGCCTTTTCCGACGGCGCGGATTGGCGCCGCGTCACCGACGGCGCTGCCGTCAGTTGAGGCCGCCGCACCTCGCCCCGCCACCCCACCCCACCCCCATCCTTTCCTGGAAGCCCATGTCCCCCGAAACCGACCCTTCCCACAACGTCCCCGACACGGTGATCGCGGGCAGTCTCGTCGCCGCGCCCGCCTGGGGGCCGCTGCTCGCCCAGGTCAACCAGTTCCTCACCACTGCGACGCTCATTGTCGGCCTCATTCGCGGCTGCGGGCGTCTCTGGCTGTTCCTGCGCGACCGCCGAAGACGGCCCCGGCGCGACGTATAACTCCAACTGCCGCCATCCAACGGAGTTCCCCCTTGCAGAAAAACTTCAACGCTGCCCTGGCGCATGTTCTGTCATTCGCCGGTGGCTGGTCCGGGCGGCTGCTAAACTCCGCAGCGCCCGCCAATCACGGCATCTCCGTGCCCATGCTGGAGCGGTATCGCGGCCAGCCCGTCTCGGACGAGACCTTGCAGGCGCTGACCAAAAAGGAAACCGCCGCCATCTACCGCTCGACGTTCTGGGACGCCTGCAAATGCGGGCTGCTGCCCTCCGGCATCGACCTTGCGGTTTTCGACTGCGCGGTGGCGGAGGGGCCGGAACGCGCGGTGCGCCTGCTTCAGGAGGCGCTGAACGTCAAAACCGACGGCCTGATCGGCGCCGTCACGCTGGCAGCGGTGAGATCGGCGCGGCCGGAGGCCGTACTGGCTGCGTTTATAGCCAACCGCATGCGGACGCGCGGGGTCTGGCAGCGGCTGGCGCGGTTCTTCGTGCTCGGCGCCGCGCGCCGCCTCCTGGCGACACACACCGCCGGGCTGGCGTTGTTGCAGCCCCCTGCCAAGCCCCGCACCGCGAAACCCGCCAATTCGAAAGGATAACGATGAAATACATCCTGAGGCGTCTGAAAGAACCCTCGACCTTCGCTGGCCTGGCTGCGTTTCTCGCCAGCCTCGGCCTGCTTGGACTGAGCGAGCAGGAGTGGACCCAGATATTCGGCGCAGTGGCCGCCGTCAGCGCCGCTGCCGCGGTATTGTTAAAGGAAAGGCCGGCCGAGACGGAAACGGCGGAAAAGCAGACACCCCGGCCGGAGACGGCAGCGTAAGCAGAATGCCGTAAGTGCAGGCCGCATACGAGTTTTTCCGCACTTCTTATGTGAGCGTCATGCTGCATATGTTTGGAACGTAACGGTTTTCTGCCGCACTACGGAAAGCCTCATAACAAGCCCGGTCCGCAGCCATGCCGTTCACGCTCGTTCCCGCCGATCTCGATCTGTGCGCGCGCACCGTCGCCCTCATGGACGACAGCGGGCTGGACCCGCTGCGCGCGCCGCTCGCCTGGGTCATCCGCAACCGCCTCATTGAGGC
>JBNKDX010000248.1:0-4272 GCA_050288485.1 Rhodomicrobiaceae bacterium
CCATCGTGGACGATGGGAGCGGACTGGATGCGGTCAAAGAGCGGCAAGGGCGTCTCCTTATCCCCACCAGTGCATAGCGAAGGCTGGGAGTGAAGGCAAATGCCGTCTGGGCGAGAGCGGAGGCGGGGTCCCCGTCACCGCCTACCGGGCGCCCCAGGGCATGACAGGAACGGTCGAGATCGAGTTCTGTGGCGAGCCGTCCACCAGCTTGTCGCTGATGGCGAGATAAACGAGCGTGTTCCTCTTCTTATCCACCACGCGATAGACATGGGTACGCTTGAAGAAGACCGAGGTGCGTTCGGAATAGACCTCTTCGCGGTCGCCGAGCTTGTCGAGTTCGACGTTGATCGGTCCGATCTGGCGGCAGGCGATCGAGAAGCGGCTGGGATCCTCCGCGAGGCCGAGCGATCCGCTGATGCCGCCGGTGCGCGCCTGGCTGATATGGCAGGCGACGCCGGGCACTTTGGGGTCGTCGAACGCGCTGACGCAAACCTTGTCGTTGGCGCCGAGCAGGCGGAACGTCGTCGAGACGCAGGAGATGTCTTCGGCAGAGGCGGGGCGGGCGATAGTGAGGGACGCCGCCGCGAGCGTGAAAATGAGCAGCGTGGTCTTCATCGGGAACCTTCGGAATTGGCCGGTTGACGCCCTTATATGAGGGCTAACGCACCGTATGCCAAGCCGCAGCTCATCCCGGCAAACAAGTCGTTCATTGCCCCCAGCGGGCCGCCAGGATACTGCGGCGCTCGCCGTAGCCCTCCTGATAGGCCAGAGGCGCACCGCGCGCGGCGGCGATCCAATGCGGCTCGGGCTGGCGTTGCGCCAGCGCCTTGGGGATTTCCACCCTGTCGAAGCCGCAGGACCGGGCCGCGGTGTATTGATCGGCGATGATATGGCCGGTGGCGCGCAATTCGCCCGTGAAGCCCGCGCGGCGCAGGCGCTGGGCGATGGTGAAGCCGCGGCCATCGGCCGATTTTGGAAAGGCCACCGCGATCAGCGCGAGGCGCGGCAGCCATTGCGCCAGCGCGACGACATCCACATCATTCGAGATGTCGGCGCCCAGCGCGTGCCCGGCGTCGATGAGCGCCTCTCCCTCCGCCGCCAGACGCGCGAATGGCAGAATGACGCGCGCGCCAGCGGCCACCCGCTCACCCTCAGCAGGGCGCATCCAATCATCGGCCAGGAAACGGCCGCTTTCGTCAATGAGCGGCATAGAGCGCTCCCTTCATCACGTCGTGGCCGAGACGGCGGTGGGTATCGCGGAAGGTCTCGCCTTCTTCGCGGCGCGCCAGATAGAAGTGGATCAGCCGTTCCACGGCGTCCGTGACCCCTTCGGCCGGAAAACCGGGGCCGGACCACGCGCCAATGGCAGCGTCATCGCCGGGATCGCCGCCGAGCGTGATCTGATAGGCCTCCGCGCCGGTCTTCTCCAGGCCGAGAATGCCGATATCGCCGAGATGATGATGGCCGCAGGCATTGATGCAGCCGGAGATCTTGATGCGTAAGGGGCCGATCGTCTCCTGCAGCGTGGCGCCGGCAAAGCGCTCGCTGATTTCCTGCGCCAGCGGGATGGAGCGGGCCGTGGCCAGCGCGCAATAATCCATGCCGGGGCACGACACCACGTCGCTGATCAGACCGGCGTTGGCAATGGCCAGCCCCGCGCGGCGCAGATCCCGCCACAGCGCCGGGAGGTCCGCCTTCTTCACATGGGGCAGGACGATGTTCTGCTCCGCCGATACGCGCAGTTCGCCCAGGCTGTACGCCTCGCCCGCCCGCGCCATCGCCCGCATCTGCGCCGCCGTCGCGTCGCCCGGCACGCCGCCCTCGGGCTTGAGCGAAATGATGGCGATGGCATAGCCCGGCACTTTGTGCGCGCGGGTATTGGTTCGCACCCAGCGGGTGAAACCGGGATCGTCCCGCAGCGCCTCCGCAAAACCCTCAGGCTCGTCCGGCTGTGGCTCGTAGACGGGCGTATCGAATGCCGCCTCGATGCGCCGCAATTCCTTATCGACCGGCGCCTGGCCGCTGTGGTCGATCTTCGCGAATTCCTCATCGACCATGCGAATGAAGCGCTCGCGGCCGGTCTCGTGAATGAGGATCTTGATGCGCGCCTTGTATTTGTTGTCGCGGCGGCCTTCCGCGTTGTAGACGCGCATCAGCGCTTCGAGGTAGCGCAGGATGTCGGCCTCGGCGACGAAATCGCGCAAAAGAACGCCGATCATCGGTGTGCGGCCCAGGCCGCCGCCCGCCCACACTTCGTAGCCCCGCTGTCCGCCCTCATCCAGCACCACGCGCAGGCCGATGTCATGGAACTTCATGGCCGTGCGGTCGGCTTTCGAGCCGGTCACGGCGGCCTTGAATTTGCGCGGCAGGAAGGAAAACTCCGGGTGATCGCTCGACCACTGGCGCAGAAGCTCGGCGGTCATGCGCGGATCGGCGACCTCGTCCGCGGCGACGCCCGCGAACGGATCGGACGTCACATTGCGGATGCAGTTGCCGGACGTCTGGATGGCGTGCATGTCCACCGCCGCCAGTTCGTCGAGGATTTCCGGCACGTCGGCAAGCTTCGGCCAGTTGAACTGGATGTTCTGGCGCGTGGTGAAATGGCCGTAGCCTCGGTCATACGTCTCGGCGATATCGGCGAGCTTGTCCATCTGCGCCGCGGACAGCGTGCCATAGGGGATCGCCACGCGCAGCATATAGGCGTGGAGCTGCAGATAGAGGCCGTTCATCAGCCGCAGCGGCTTGAACTCTTCCTCGTTCAGCGCGCCCGAGAGACGCCGCTCGACCTGCCCGCGGAACTGCGCGACGCGCTCGGCGATGAACCGGCGATCGAACTCGTCATAGCGATACATGGCGCGCCTCCGCCCATGCCGCATGACGATCGCCCGCGCGGGGCACCCGGCTGTCCTTCCAGAAGGACGGCGCGGCGCGCGCCCGCAGGCGTTCGCGGTAATGGACGGGTTCGGGGTTGCCCGCAGCGTCGAGACCGACGGCGACGAGATAGACGCCGACGACGCGGTTGGCGGCTTCGTCAGCCTTTGCCAGGGCTTCGAGAGCGGACGCTTCGCCAGGGCTCATGGCGACGCGGGCGCGGCCGCAATCGGCGGTCCACCCTTCGGCGCTCAAATAAACGGAATGCCCCCCGAGAAGATGATTTGCGGTCACGATCTGCATCGGCGTCTTCTTCGACATGCGCACCTCCGGGGGTGGATCCCGCTAATCCTGGTCGCGCGGGATCGTCATTTTCAAACCGTCCAGGTGCTCGTCCCAGACGATCTGGCAGGAGAGCCTGGAGTTGTCGAAGGTGTGCGGGATCTCGTCGAGCATCGCCAGCTCCTCCTCACGGGGAGGGGGCAGGCGGTCGGCCCATTCCTTGTCGATGACTACGTGGCACGTGGCGCAGGTCGCGGCGCCGCCGCAGGTGCCTTCGATGCCGACTTTGTAGTCACGCAACAATTCCATCACACGCCATCCTTCGACGGCTTCGAGTTCATGCGTGCGTCCTTCCCGGTCGGTTACGATAATGAATCCCAACTTCTAGCCCCTTCCGACGATTGCTGCGCCCTCAGCGGGCGCAGTAACGAAACAGTTTGTTCCCGTTCGGCGTTTCTTCCGAATTTTGTTTCCAGAAACAAACGCGGGTGATAAAAGCCTACCCACGTACGTTTATCCAAACCAGGAACGTGCTCATCGACTTCGTGCGTATCGTCAGAACTCAGGCTCCCGCGTTGCCGCGGGCTTGGGTCCGGGCCGGTCAGGGCACGCGAACTGTTCGTTTTATCGAACGATCCATTAATGAGGTCAGACACGCCCAAATGTCAACCAGAAAAGAAATGCAACCTGCCGAAACCGTCAATGTGACAGAGAAGCTGGGTAAGACCATCCGCCGCCTCCGAAACGCCTATAATTATTCGCTGGGCGATTTGTCGGAGCAGTCCGGCGTGGCCAAATCCATCATTTCGCAGATCGAGAAAAACGAGACCAACCCCACGCTCAGCACGCTCTACAAGCTGGCGCGGGCGCTCAATGCCCCCATCGAAGAGATGCTGCGCGGCGACGAGGCCCCGGCGCTGGTGGAGAAGCTCGGACCGTCGGGAACGCCGCTTCTGGTCAGCGACGACGGTAAGTGCCGCCTGCGCATCGTCGGCTGGATCAGGACCGTCGAATTGGTTCAATGGTACAGCTTTGAGGCCGAGCCGGGCGGCGTCCTGGAGTCCGAGCCGCACCCTCCCGGGTCCATCGAGAATTTGACCGTGCTCAGCGGACAGGTTG
>JBNKDX010000249.1:0-4260 GCA_050288485.1 Rhodomicrobiaceae bacterium
AACGGGCACGCCGCAGGCGCTGTCGGGCGAGCCACGCCATCCCTGGGTCGAGGACTATTTCTGCGGGGCGCGGGCGCGCGCCGCGGCGAAGTGAGCGAACGCCATGGAAACCAAGGCAAATCATCTGGTCATCGGCGGATTCGTGCTCCTCGTGCTGGGCGCGGGCTTCGCGTTCGTCTACTGGATCGAAGCGTTCATGAACGGCGGCTCGTCGAAGCGGTACGACGTCATTTTCAATGGCTCGGTACAGGGGCTCGGCGAGGCGAGCGCCGTGCTCTTCAACGGCCTGCGCGTCGGCTCGGTGAAGACGCTGCGCATCGTGCCGGAAGACACGCGCAAGGTGCGCGCGGTGATCGCCATCGCGCGGGGCACGCCGGTGCGCGAGAATTCCGCGGCATATATCGCCCCGCAGGGTCTGGCGGGCATGGTGGCGCTGGAGATTTCGCCCGGCACGCCGGATGCGCCGCTTCTGACCGCCAGGCCGGGAGCGCGCCGGCCCGTCATTCTCGCCGGGAGAGGCGCCGCCGCGGGAGGCGCAAGCGGAGTGCCGGATGTGCTCGCCAACGCCAATGTGCTGTTCGCGCGGCTGAACGAGCTCATCGCCGCAAACGCGGATCTCGTGCACCGCACCGCGAAGAACGTCGAATCCTTCACCGCCATGCTCGACGCCAACAAGGAGGACGTGGCGGCGCTGATCAGGGAAGCGCGCGGGCTTTCGGCGCGTTTCACCGTCCTGGCGGACAAGCTCGACACAACGGTGAACCAGTTTTCCACAGCAGTCTCCGGCGAGGCCGATTCCGTCGTGGCTCAAGCGCAACAGGCGGCGCAATCGTTTCACAATCTGGCGCAGAAATTGGACAAATCGGTCGGAGACGAGGCGAGCGCGCTGACGCGGCAGGCGCAGCGCAGCATGAAGGAATTCGAGCTTTTCATGAGGGACAGCAGGCGCTTGGCGGAGAATCTCGACCGCGTTCTGCAGAAGGTGGAGCATAACCCCTCCAGCCTCATCTTCGGCGGCAGTCAGGTGCCGGAGTACAAGCCCGGCCAACAATAGGTTTGACAGTGCGGCGGGCCGTGATGTTACCCTCGCGCCACGATTTCGGACGGTAAGAGGAGCGGCGTTGCGCCATGAGCGTCTTGTCGTTGTTGCGCGTGAGCGTGCTGTGTCTTGGGTTCGGCGGCTGCGCCATGGCCGGGATGACGGCCGGACCGGCGCCGGCGACCTACACCATCAACGCCCCCGACACGCGGGTCCCCGGCCTGAAGCGCTGGCCGGTGCAACTCATCGTGCAGACGCCCACCGCCGGGCGCGCCATCAATACCGACCGCATTATGGTGACCTCGGCCAGCGGCCGCGTCTCCTACTTCGCCGACGCGGCGTGGAGCGACCGGCTTCCACGCCTGCTGCAGTCGCAGATCGTTGCCGCCCTGCAGGATTCCGGCGCATTTCGCGCCGTGCTCACCACGCATGACAGGCTGGACGGCGACTACGCTCTCGCCGTCGATGTGCGCAGCTTCCACATCGAGGTCGCCAGGGGGAGCAGCACGGCGGCCGTGGCGATGTATGCGCGGATCATCAATGAGAAGCGCAGCAATGTGCTGGCTGCGAAGGAGTTCTCCACGCGGGTGCCGTCCGCCAGGGACGATCCGGACAGCGGCGTCGCGGCGCTGCAGAGCGGGTTCAATAAAGCGATGGGCGAGATGGTGCGCTGGGCGGCCTCATTCCGCGGACGCCGGGTGGCGGGCCGAGGGAACGCCGTTCAGGCGCCGTAGCCCGGAAGCCATTCCGCCGCGCCCACCTTCTCAAGCTCGCCATTGGCCAGCCAGAGCCACATCTCCAGCACGACCTCGCGCGACAGACCGCGCATATGCCACGGCCCATTGTCCACCGAGGCGTTCTCAAGCAGCAGCAGACCGGATTGGTAGTACTTCAGGCGCCAGCCCGATTCATGGAAGAGCGACACTTCCGGGTGATCGGCGTCGCCGCCCCAGGAAAAGGACGCCAGCAACTGCTCCATCTGCGCTTGAGTCGGGTTATGGAGGGTGTTGCCGAAGCGGTCCTGTGCGACATATACCATGGTCTTTTGCAGACTTCCGTGGGCGCCAACCGGAGAGACTGTGTCCCTGTTTGTGCAAAAAAAACACTGTGAAACACCGGGGCGTCAGGTCAAGTCCGACGCCTCCAGCAACCCAGTTTAGAGCAGGGATCGCGGCAAGGGGAAGGCGGCGACATGCCGCGATAATTCATTCTTTCGAGCCGAGCACAAGCGCCCAGTAGGTCTTGAACTGCGTGTCGGGGTTGTACGCCATCGCTATGCCCATCTCGTCGGCGTCGGCGAGGAGGAGATTGGCGTTGTGGTCGCGGCTCTTCTGCCATCCGTCCAGGATTTCTCCCAGCGTGCGCTGTCCGCGCCCGACATTTTCCGCCGCCCGCCGGGCCGGGTAACCGGTGCGCTGCACACGCTCCCAGGCATCCGAGCCATCCGAGCCGTAGTGGGAGAGCCGGTCGTTCCTGGCCAGATCCTCGGCATGCTTCGTTGCAGCCGCGGTAAGCTTGGCGTTCAGTTTCACGGGGCTCAGCCCTTTTTGCGCGCGGTAGATGTTGAGAAGCCGCTGCGCTTCCTGAGGGTTCAACGCCTGCACGGGCGTATTGTCCGTCGTGGTGGTCCTGATCGTGTTGTCGAGGCCGATGCCGGATTTCACAGAGTCCCAGATGCTGCCGAGCGAGTTGGAGAAACTGGCGTGCTGCGTGCGTCTCTGCGCGGGTGCCGCGTGCGGCTCCTCCGATTGTTGCTGGTCGGCCAGTGAAGTGAAGAGTGACGACGGCGGCGTAATCGCGCACGCGGGCAATGTCAGCGCGAGCAGCAGCGATGCGAGAACCCGAACCATCCTCTCCTCCTTGCGGCCCGAGCCGTGCAGGGCACGCTCGAAGCTTTCACCGCAACGGGCCAAATGAAACCGGATACCGGCTGTCCCCGGGAGGATAGCACCGGCGTGTTTAACGGCCCCTTAACCCCTGGTCAAACGGCGTTAACGGTTCTCACACGCACGAATGGTGCAAGGCCGAAAGGCATCGCGAGCGCAGCCCCGTTAAGCGCATACACAATCTTTAAGATAATATTGACAGCAGTATGGCCGGAAGCCGCGGCTATTTCTGCCCGGCGAGTTTGTTGAGTTGGGCCTGGATGGCTGCGAGCTGGGATTTCAGTTCATCGATCTCGCCCGCCTTCGGCTGCGGCGCTTCGGCCTGCTTTGGCGCCGCCTTGGCGGCCGCGGCCTGCGTCTCGAAGCTGGTGAACGGCGAGAACATGTTCAGCGCCTGGCCGAACATCGCCAGATTCTTCAGCGTCTGCTCCTGCATGGCCTCGAAAGCGGCATTGCCGAAGGTGTCGGCGAACTGCTGGCGGTATTTTTCTTGCTCCCGGGCGAGCGTGTCGAGGCTGTATTCGAGGTAGCTGGGAACGAGCCGCTCCATGGAGTTGCCGTAGAAACGGATCAACTGGCGGAGGAAGCCGATGGGCAGGAGGTTCTCCTCGCTCTTGCTCTCCTGCTCGACGATGATTTGGGTCAGGACGGAGTGCGTCAGATCCTCGCCGGTCTTGGCGTCGTAGACTTCGAAATCCCGCTCGCCGCGCACCATTTCGGCCAGATCGTCGAGCGTCACATAAGCGCTTGTGCCGGTGTTGTAGAGGCGGCGGTTCGCATATTTCTTAATGATTACAGGCTTGGGCTTGGCGTCCCCCCCCGCGCCGCCCCCGTTGTCCGGCGACAGCTTGTTGTTCAGTGCGTGATGTTTCGTTGACATGGCTATCCGATCCTGGCGCAGCCCTAGTACGCCTCAGCTACGAAGTCCTGACCCACCTGCCGCGAGCGCTCACAGGACTTCTCGCGGATCAGGCGTACTAGCAACCTATTGACTCTGGTACAGCTTATCCGAGGCAAGTTCGTCTAACGCGCTTGCGGCGCACCGGGCGCGAACTTGCTTCGGGCTGTACTAGTGCGCTGCAGCAAAAATACCATGATAGTTGTGCGCAGCACCAGCGGTTTCCCACGCCAGGAATGCGAGCGTAGCGCAGCAACTCGTTGATGCAGGGCGCTTCCTCGAAAGTTTGTCTTCCTTTTTTACCGATTCGCGCCATTTTATGACAAGCACGCGAAATCGAGAGCCGATGGCGGTCCAGTTGTATCGCTCCCGGCAATTAGAGGAGACCAATCCGGATGAGTAATCAAGAGGCAATTGTCATTGCCGCTGGCGCGCGT
>JBNKDX010000250.1:0-4243 GCA_050288485.1 Rhodomicrobiaceae bacterium
GAGGCGGCATTCGACTTCGTGCCCTTCATACCCCGCTCGGCTCCGCTGCGCATACACCCCCTGGCCCTGAGCAGCTTCCTGCGCTACGTGACGTTCGAAATGAGAGGGCCGGGGCCGGTTCTGTCGCCTCATCTCAACTACGCCCGGCCCAATACGCTGATCCTGCAAAAAGTCGAGTTCGAGCGCTCGTTATGGCGCATGGCCAAGACGCTGGAGATGAACCCGCGGGTCAAAGGTTTCGCCGCCGTCTCCTGGTTCTTTTCGGTTCCTGCCGGCGAATTTTTTCCCAACCTCGCATGGCTGAGGGACGTTTTTGCCGAGGCTGGCGCCTTTCTGGTGGACATGGAGCCAGCACACACCGGCTATTGGGGATTTGGCTACAACAGCAGGAAGCGGCGCCAGCTCTACGAGGAAGGCAAGTTCTGTCCGCGGCAGACGCTCGTCCTCTGGCGCCGGGACGCCATGATCGCCTGGGCGGCAAGCCATGCCGAACTGGCCGACGTGGACGAGGCGCCGCCTGCGCCGCCCGCGAAGTCCCGGCGCCGTCTGCGAGTCAAATCGCCAAGGCCCGCCAGGGCAGCTAAACACAACGCGCCTTTCACCCTTTGGAATGGTCTCGACTTCGCAAGCCGCAGTCCGGTCAAATATGTGCTGTTTACGCTCTTGTTGCCCGCACTCGGCATTGCTGCGGGTGCGGCACTCTTATCGGGGGCATGGTGGGCGCTTGTTCCCGGTCTTGTTGGGGGGCTCGCGGCGGCATGGGTGTTTCAGTACTTTTTCTTCCAGTAAATCTGCGCCGTTCTCTTCTTTCATACCTCAAAAGAGAGTCAGGAAATGCCGAAATGTTCTTTGGCACACCTTGCCCGTCAGATGTTGCTGGCCGTTTTTTGGGCTATAGCGACAACAATTGGCGCGCATACGAGTTACAGTCAGGAGCGAAATACTATGGACTCTGTTACTAAAGCCGAACTGGAGGCCGCCTCCGCGCGGCGCGTAGTCTTTGCTCATCAGTCGGTCGGATGGAATGTGCTGGCGGGGGCGCAAAAGCTGGCCGCTGAGCAGGGCGTCAAGCTCAACCTCGTCGAGACGCGCGATCCTCCGGCCAGCGGGGCGGGGATTTTTCATTTCGGCGTGGGAGCAAACGGTTCGCCGGAGCGGAAGATCGCCGACTACCAGACGACGCTGAGCCGGGCGGACTTCCCGGATGCCGACATCGCCATGATGAAACTCTGCTATATCGACTTCTCCGCCACGACCGACGCTTTGGCGGTGGCGAAGTCATACGTCGCCGTCCTGGAGGCTTTGCAGAAGGCGCGCCCCGGGACCCGCTTCGTCGCCGTGACCGCGCCGCTGACCACGGTTCAAAGCGGTCCGAAGGCATGGGCGAAACGGTTCCTTGGGCGGCCGACCGGCGCGGAGGAGAATGCGCGGCGCCACGAATTCAATGAATATGTCCGCAAGCAGTTCGGTCCTGGACGCATTTTCGATATTGCGGAAATCGAAAGCGATTCAGCATCCGGCAATCCGCCTTCTCTGCGTACGGACCTGACCGGTGACGGCGGGCACCTCAACGCCGCCGGGCAACGGCTCGCGGGGGCGGCGTTTGTGAAACTCCTTGCCAGGGAGGGACGGTGATCCTGTGGAGGAGGGAACAGGCACGGGCGCCCTGCGCCTGATTTTCGTCAACCGCTACTTCCATCCCGACCATTCGGCGACGAGCCAGATCCTCAGTGATCTGGCTTTTTCGTTGGCGGCGCGGGGCGCTGCCGTGCGCGTCATCACCAGCCGCCAGCGATACGACGATGCGCGGGCGCGGCTTCCGCGTCGTGAGTGCGTGGGCGGCGTTGAAATTCACCGGGTGTGGACGGCGCGGTTCGACCGTCACAATCTTGCGCTCCGGCTGCTGGATTATATCTCCTTCTACGTCACGGCCACCTGGAAACTATGGCGGCTGACACGACGTGGCGACACTGTCATCGCCAAGACCGATCCGCCGTTGTTCCCGGTGATCGCGGCGGCCGTTATCTTCCTGCGCCGCGCGCGCCTCGCGAACTGGCTGCAGGACGTGTTTCCCGAGACCGCCGAGGCGTTGGGCATCGGTGGATGGGCCGGGTCCCTCGCTTTCAGACCTTTGCGGCCCTTGCGCAACATTTCGCTACGCGCCGCCGCCGTCAATGTGGCCATTGGCGAACGGATGGCGTCGTGGCTTCACGACAAGGGCATTGCCGCCGGGCGTATCGCCGTCATTCACAACTGGGCGGATGGAGCGGCGATACGTCCGGTGCCTGCCGAGGAAAACCCGCTTCGGCGGGCATGGGGGCTGGAGGGCCGTTTCGTCGTCGGATATTCGGGCAACTTCGGCCGTGCGCACGAACTGGATACGCTCCTGGACGCCATGACGCTGGTCGCGAAACAGGGCGCTGAGGGCGCTCCGGACACCGTCTTCCTCTTCATCGGCGGTGGGGCGCTGTTCGCGGCCATGCGCCCGGAGGCGCAGACGCGCGGTCTCGCCAATGTCATGACGCAGCCCTATCAGCCTGCAGAGTGGCTGGCGCAGAGCCTCTCCGTGGCCGATGTTCACCTGATTTCGCTGCGCCCGGAACTCGAAAGCTTCATCGTGCCGAGCAAACTCTACGGCGTGCTCGCCGCCGGGCGTCCGGCTTTGTTCATCGGCGACGAGGGCGGAGAGGTTGCGCGCATCCTGCGCGAGGCGCGGTGCGGATACAGCGTTCCCCAGGGTGACGGGGCCACCCTCGCTGCGCGCATCGCCGGATTGGCCCGCGATTCGGCAGGGCGCGCAGCCATGGGCCGTAACGCGCGGACGCATTTCGACCGGCGCTATGAGAGGGAGATCGCCGTAAGTGCATGGGCCGCGCTGCTCGCCGGTCTCGAAGAGCGCAAGAAGTAAGTCGCTACCCGACAGTCACTTGCCGGAGAGTGACGCGCCGCGCTGGCGATGCTCCTGGTATTGATCGGACGCCGCAGGTTTCCGGCTGGCTTCAACGCCGCCGGCAGTCACATTTGGCGCCGGTATCAACCGGTCACGGCGATCATCCGTTCCACGGCCCGGCGCGCCCTCGCTGCGATGGCCGGATCGACGGTGACTTCCTCCCCCATATGCAGGAGCGCGTCCAGGATCTTCGGCAGCGTGATCCGCTTCATGTGCGGACAGAAGTTACAGGGGCGGATGAACGCCACCTCCGGCGTCTCCGCCTCGACATTGTGACTCATCGAACATTCCGTGACGAGCATCACCTTGGCGGGCCGGTTGGTCTTGACCCAGGCGATCATGCCGTGCGTCGAGCCGGTGAAATCGGCCTCGCCGATCACCTCCGGCGGGCACTCCGGATGCGCGATGATCTTGAGGCCGGGATTGGCGTCGCGGAATTCGCGCAGTTCGGCGGCGGTGAAGCGCTCGTGCACCTCGCAATGGCCTTTCCAGGCGATGATGCGAACGCTGGTCTGCGACGCCACGTACTGCGCCAGATATTCGTCCGGGATCATGATGACCGTGGGCGCGCCGAAGCTCTCGACCACCTTCACAGCGTTGGCGGACGTGCAGCAGATGTCGCTCTCGGCCTTCACCTCGGCCGACGTGTTGACATAGGTCACGATGGGGACCCCCGGATAGGCCTCGCGCAATGCCCGCACGTCGGCTGCGGTGACGGAGGACGCGAGCGAGCAGCCCGCCTGGCTGTCCGGAATGAGCACGGTTTTGCCGGGATTGAGGATTTTCGCGGTCTCGGCCATGAAATGCACGCCGCATTGCACGATGACGTCGGCGTCGAGGCAGGCGGCCTCCTTCGCCAGTTGCAGCGAGTCGCCGATGACGTCCGCGACGCAGTGGAAAATCTCCGGCGTCATATAGTTGTGCGCGAGGATGACGGCGTTGCGCTCCCGCTTCAAGGCGTTGATGGCGTTGACGTATGGCGCGTGGGCGGGCCACTCCACCGGTGGGATCACGGATGCGACCCGCTCGTAGAGCTGCGCCGTTTCGCGGGCTACAGCCGGCGTATAGGTCAGGTCGGGTGCGGGCAAGCCGTGGTGGGGCGCGCGGAACTCCGCCTCCTGAATTCGCGTCGCTGTCGCCATCATATCCTCCTTCGGCGCGTCCTAATTATGCTCCAATTGAGCATATATAGATGAACGACTACGTACCCATATACTCAATCTGACTATAATATAATGCAGAAGGAAATGGATTTCCACCCCTCATCCCCGCCCACGCCCACGCCCACGCCCA
>JBNKDX010000251.1:0-4208 GCA_050288485.1 Rhodomicrobiaceae bacterium
GCGTGGTGGGCGCGAGCTTCGTTCCGATCACCGCCTCGCGCGTGAGATTGAAATCGCGTGTGTGCGTGACAACCGCGCCGCCCACCACTTCGTCGATGTGCTCGCCCGCGAGGTTGTATTTCTCCACGAGGCCGGAGAGCGCCGCCGTCATCAGGTCGAGATTGGTCAGGTCGGCATAGCCCGTGTAGGAGCGGCAGAAGGGCGTGCGCACGCCGCCGATGACCGCCACGCGCCGGGTTTGTGTTGTCATGGCTTCAAGTCCTGTTCTACGGCTTCGGCGGCTGCCGCCGCACCGGGGTTTCGCGCTGTGAGTGTCGAGCGGTAATGCAGCGGGCCGCCGCGGAAGGGCGCGAAGCCCGTGCCGAAGATGACGCCCGCATCGACGTGATCGGCGTCGCCCACCACGCCGTCGGCAAGGCATTTCTCCGCCGCCGCGACGAGCGGCTCCACCAGCTCGTGGCCCAGGCGTTCCAGTTCGGCCTCGTCCCAGCCCTTGCGCGGCGGATCGCTAATGACGGCGGGGGTCTTGATGGCCTTGCCTTTCTCCCATTGATAGAAGCCCTGGCCGGACTTCTTCCCCAGCTTGCCTGCCGCGACCAGCCGGGCGATCTCGACATTTTCCGGCACCTCGAAGCCGAGGATTTCCGAGACGTGTTTGCAGATGTCCAGGCCCACCGTGTCGGCCAGTTCGACCGGTCCCATGGGCATGCCGAATTTCTCCGCCGCCGCGTCGATCTTGGCCTTGTCCTCGCCCTCCTCGACGCGCTTCATCGCCGCCGCCATGTAGGGCGCGAGCACGGCGTTGACGAGGAAGCCGGGCGCGTCCCTGGTGATGAGCGGAAACTTGTTGATCGCGATCACGGCTGAGCAGCCGCGCTGGACCTCGTCCTCTCGGCTCGCCGCCCCGCGCACCACCTCGACGAGCGGCATCTGCGGCACCGGGTTGAAGAAATGCAGCCCGATCAGGCGGCCCGGGTCGCGCAGAGCTTTGGCGATATCCTCGATTCTCAAGGAGGAGGTGTTGGTGGCGAGCACCGCGCCATCCTTGAGCTGCGGCTCAAGAGACGCAAACAGAGCTTGTTTGATGTCGAGCCTTTCCACCACGGCCTCGATGACCACGTCGGCATGGCGGACATTCCTGCCCTCCGGGTCGGCGAGGAGGCGCGCGACGGCCTTGTCCACCTCGTCCTTCGCCTTCAGCCGTTTGCGGAACAGCGATTTCGCGCGCTCCTGCGCCTTGGCGATGGCCTCAGGCGCCATGTCCTGAAGGCTCACCTCCATCCCGGCCATGACGCACACCGCGGCGATATCCCCGCCCATGGTGCCCGCGCCGATGATATGGGCGCGCAAAGGCTTGAAACCATCCTTCGGCGCTTCGTTCTTGAGCAGTTCGGACAGGCGGAAGACGCGGCGCAGGTTGCGCGAGGCCTCGCTCACCATGAGCGGGGCGAAGACCTGCGTTTCGGCCTGCGCCATGTGCCGGGGATCGCCGCCGAACCGGTCGAACAGATTGATGAGCTTGAAGGGCGCCGGATAGTGCTCTTCGCGCACCTTGGCCGCGGTGGCCGCCCGCATGCGCTGGGCGAGAAGGCCACGGATGGGGGACTGGCTCATGGCGCGTTTCCACCACGTGGCGCCTTTCGAACGGCGGTTCTGCAGCGCGGCCTTGCGGCAGGCCCAGCGCAGTTCCAGGCTACCGGGGACGAGCTGATCCACGATCCCGATGCCGCGCGCCGCCGTCGCCCGCAGCATGCGGCCGGTGAGCATCGCTTCCATGCCCGCCGCCGCGCCCGCCAGCCGGATCATGCGCACCGTGCCGTTGAGGCCAGGGATGAGGCCGAGCTTCACCTCGGGCAGGCCCAGCCGCGTGCCGGTGTCGCGGGTGGCGATGCGGTAATGGCAGGCCATGGCGAATTCCAGCCCCCCGCCGAGGCAATAGCCGTGGATACCGGCAACGACCGGGATCGGCATCCGTTCGATGCGGTCGAGGATGGCGGTCATCTGGCCGATGACGTCCTCGACGTCCTTCTCGCTGGTGAGCTGGTCGAATTCGCGGATGTCGGCGCCGACGATGAACGATTTTTCCTTCCCCGACAGGACGATGAGCGCGCGCGCCTCGCCGCTCCGCGCCGCGGCCTCTGCGGCGTCGACGATGGCGGCAAGTTCCCGGGCCGTTTCCTGGCCGAAGCTGTTCGCGCTCTCGCCCGCCTGATCGAAGACGGCCCAGGCGATGTTTTCGAAGTCGATCTCGAAGCGCCAGTGCTTCAGATCGGGGAGTGGCGTGGACATGTGCGTTCTCCGCTGGGGCTGCCATCGCGACAGCCGTTAGTTTTGGCGGCCTGACCTCTCACCCGGTTGCGTCGTCCGCGCCGCGCGAGTTGTGCCCGATGCCGCTTATCCCCGTGATCTCGGCGGGGTCGAAATGGTCGACGGCGATGACCTTGGCCACCAGTTCCTCGCGCTCCCGCAGCGCAGCGCCCTCGTCCTCGGTCACGATGCCAGCCGCCACCGCCTCGCCGATGAAATCGTTGCCCAGGAACCGCCGGACCTTGCCATCGCGCACGGCGCGCTCCAGCCTGGCGTTGGCGTCCTCGGTTTCGATGACCTTGGCCAGCGCCACTTCGAGCACGCCCATCGGGTCGTCGCGATCCTGGCTGACGAAGATCTCGCGGGTCAGCCCGTCGCGCAACGCCCCGGGCTCCATGACCTGCCGCGCCAGCGCATTGACCGCCGCGTCTTTTGCCGGACGGGCGCGGTTGCCGAGCGGGAAGACCAGAGCCCGCAGTTTCAACCCGACCAGCCGGTTCGGGAAATTGGCGATCACGCCGTCCAGCGCCACATAGAAGCGGTGGAGCGCGTTCTGCGCGCACAGGTCGAGCACCGCCAGATCGCGCTGCGGCTCGCCGTCGTCCTCGAAGCGCTTGAGCATGCAGCACATCATGTAAAGCTCGGCGAGCGCGTCGGCGAGGCGGCCGGTGGTGTGCTGCTTCGTCTTCAGGCCGCCGCCGAGCAGCGCCACCGTCAGATCGGTGACCAGCGCGAAATTGCGCGACGCGCGCGACGCCTGCCGGTACCAGCGCGCGGTATGGCGCGCGGCCGGCGCCGGGGCGAACAGGCCGAAGGTGAGGTTGTGGAAGAACGCGCCCGCCATGTTGGCCATCATGAAGCCGGTGTGGCCTTCGAACGCTTCCTCGAACGCCTCGAAGCCCTGTTCCGGATTCCAGCTTTGCAGCGCCTGCACCTCCTTGAACAGCCAGGGATGGCTGCGCATCGCCCCTTGTGCGATCACCATCAGCGAGCGGGTGAGGATGTTGGCGCCCTCCACGGTGATTCCCACGGGGATGGACTGATAGGCGGCCTGAATGTAGTTCGACGGACCGTCGCAGATGGCCTTGCCGCCGTGAATGTCCATGGCGTCGCTGATCGCCTGCCGCGCCCATTCCGTGCATTTGTATTTCATCATTGCCGAGATGACGGCCGGTTTGTCGCCCGCCGAGACCATCGCCGCCGTGACCGAGCGCGCCGATTCGAGCAGATAGGCCGCTTCGGCGATGCGCGCGAGCGGCGCGGCGATGCCCTCCATGCGCCCGATGGGGAGATTGAACTGCGAGCGGATGCGGGCATAGGCGGATGTCACACGCAGCATGGCTTTCGCCGCCGCCGTGCTGGTCGCGGGCAGCGAGATGGCGCGTCCGGCGGCGAGACAGCTCATCAGCATGCGCCAGCCATGGCCCGCGCGCTCGGAGCCGCCGATGATCCAGTCGGCGGGGATGAAGACGTTTTCGCCCCAGGTCGGTCCGTTGGGAAAGGCGTTGCCGCCCGGCAGATGCCGCCGCCCGATGCTGACGCCCGGATGGTTCACGGGCACCAGCGCCAGCGTGATGCCGGGCGTCTCGCCCTTGCCGAGCAGGTTTTCGGGGTCGAAAAGCTGGAAGGCCAGCCCCAGGAGCGTCGCGTTGGGCGCCAGCGTGATATAGCGCTTGTCCCAGTTCAGGCGGATGCCGACCGTGTCGCGTCCCTTGTAATTCCTGACGCAGACGAAGCCGGAATCCCGCATGGACGCGGCATCGGAGCCGGCGAACGGCCCCGTCAATGCAAAACACGGCACCTCTTCGCCGCGCGCCAGGCGGGGCAGGTAATGGTGCTTCTGTTCCTCGGTGCCGAATTTCTCGATCAACTCGCCTGGCCCAAGCGAGTTGGGAACCATG
>JBNKDX010000252.1:0-4202 GCA_050288485.1 Rhodomicrobiaceae bacterium
TGCATTATGTCGGCGGTCTGGACACGGACGGCGATGCCGCGGTGGACGGCGCATCCGAGGTGCTCGTCTGATGCCGGGCATCGATGCCACGACCGGCCGCGCGCTCGACGGCTGGGCGCACGTCGAGCAGTCACTTGCCGACATCTTCACCACGCGGATCGCCACGCGGGTGATGCGCCGGACCTATGGCTCGAATGTGCTCACCCTACAGGACGCACCCGCGACCGAGGCCGTCATTTTGCAGATTTTCACGGAATGGGCGGATGCCATCTACAAATGGGAACCCCGGTTTTTGCCGGTGCGCGTCTCCACCGAGAAGGCCGGGCCTGACGGCGTGTTCAAATTCGTGATGCAGGGCTTCTACTTCCCGCGCGGGCATCTCGGCGATTTCTCCACACCCGAGCAGCGCCTGTCCGAAACCTCGATCCTTGTGGGGTTCGCATGAGCGGCTTCAATGCTGTCGATCTGTCGAAACTGCCGGCGCCGCAGGTTGTCGAGCCACTCAGCTTCGAGACCATCCTGGCGGCGCGGAAAGGGAAACTCGCCGAGTTGTTCCCGCCGATCGCCGACTTCCTCAACCTCGAAAGCGAGCCTGCGGTCAAGCTGCAGGAGACGGGGGCCTACCGTGAACTGATCCATTATGCGCGGGTGAACGACGCCGCCCGCGCCGTGATGCTCGCCTTCGCGGTCGCCAGCGATCTCGATCATCTGGGCGCGATCTTCGGCGTCACCAGACTCGACGGCGAGAGCGATGAGCGTTTGCGCGTCCGCATCGGCCTGGTGCCCGAGGCCTATCCGGGAGCCGGACCGGCGGGCGGCATCGTCTATCACGCCATGACCGCCTCGCCGTCGGTGAAGGACGTGGGCCTGGCGCGCGTGCCCTATCGCGGCGAAATCAGCGTCTACATTCTCTCAAGCGAGGGCGACGGCACGCCCTCGGACGAGGTCATGACCGCGGTGCGCGAACGCCTGACGGATGACGGCATCAAGCTGATGACCGACACCATCCAGGTGCTACCCGCCGAGATCGTGCCCTATGCGGTCGATCTGCGCTTGCGCATCCCCAAAGGCCCCGATCCCCTTGTGGTGAAGGCGGCAGCCGAGGCAGCGCTTGCCACCTTCACCGCCGGCCGCCATCGCGTCGGCTATGAGGTCTTCGTCTCTGCCATCTCGGCCGCGGCGCATGTCCCCAATGTCGAGCAGGTGGTGATCCTTTCGCCGATGGCGGACATTGTCACCGACGTTGGCCAGGCGCCCTGGTGCTCCGGCATCGCCGTGACCACGGAACTTATCGATGGCTAGCCGTAGGCTTTTGCCTCACGCCGGACATCCGTCCGGCGCATTGGCCCACTTGGCCGTGGGCCCCGGGCGCCATACGGATACGCGGTCTTGTGGCGCGAGCGTGTACGGCTAAAAACACGATGCCCAGTCTCCTGCCGCTCAACGCCTCGAAATTCGAGATCGGCGCCGACCAGGTCGAGGAACGTCTCCTCGCCATCCCGGCGCCGATCACGGATTTGTGGCATCCGGACCGTTGCCCGGCAGCACTCCTGCCCTATCTCGCCTGGGGCTTGGGCGTCGATCTTTGGGAAGACGATTGGCCCGAGGGCCGCAAGCGCCGGATGTGCTGGGACGCCATCGCGCTCAAGCGGCTCAAGGGTACGTTCAACGGCGTCCAGCGGTATCTGGCCTATATCGACGCCGAGATCGTTGATGCGGTGCTGCCGCCCCAGGGGGTATTCGCGCGGCAGCCGGACCCGGAGCGCCAACGCCGCTTTCGCGAGCGGTTTGCCCAGCTCCGGATTTACCCGTTCCGCATCCGTGAGCAGGCGGATGCACGCGGGTTTTACGCGGGGCGCAGCTACATTGGTTCTGGAACCGCCAGTGTTTCGACGGCCTGGAAGCGCTACGGCAAGCGCGCGGTGATCTGGGACAGGGGCGAAGAGACGGCCGTGCGCTGGGGGCTGGCCTCGCCCGTGGCCAGCGATCAGGCGGCTGTATCCACGGAACGCATCGTCATTCCGGCGCGCATGGCGTCGGCCGACGCCGTCATCGGGCGTTTCTTTCTTGGTGGGCGTGGTTCCTGGGCCTCAAGCCGGGCGCCGCGTTCACGGATGTTGAGCCTTGGCGTCGAGCGAACTTGGAACGCCTCGGGACAGTCCGCCATCGCCGCGGGTTCGCACGGCTTGAGCGTGCTGAGTACGGCGCCGGAACGGGTGTTGGAACGCGGGGAAGGCGCCGCACGCGGTTTCCACACCGGTTCCGCGATCGGAAGTTTCATTGCGCGCAACGATGCGGCCTTGCGCATCTATGACCGGTTCACCCTGTTTGATGAGACCCGCAGTCCACGGTCTTTCGGCGCCGGCCTCGGGCCGTTCGCCGGTTCGGCACGGCTAGGCATCAAGCCGTTTACGGCGCATTTCCGCATCCGGCGCGACCTGAAGGGTGCCGGCAAGACCTTCTATGTCGGATCACCGATCGCCTCGACCGTCCGCCAGGCCCAGGACCGGGCCGGGGCCATCGCCCGCGCGCTGCAGGCCGCGGCCGTGTTCCGCGACAGTTTGAAGTTCACGACGAAAACCCGCCGCATCATCGGCTTTGCAGACATTCCGGCCTTTGCCGCTGCGCCGGCATTTGGGGCGATGGCTGCCATCAGGAGACGAGCATGAGAATTGTCAAATTCGACGACACACAGCAGGTGACGGTCAGCGATTTTCAGAACCTCGCCACGGACCCGCGCGATGCGATGGACGTCGTCGTCGGCAAGGCCATCGAGACGGACGCCAAATATTCCGGCGGCGCTGTGACGCGCTCGGCCACCACCAAGATCACCGTGGCGACGCCCCTGCATCTGTTCAAGCAGGGCTATGTCTACAGCCGTGACGATCTGAACGGCATCGAGATCGATCTGCTGGCACAGCTCCCGGCGAGCGGCAATAAGCGCATCGTCGCCGTGGTGCTGCAGGGCCAGGAGCTGAACGACGAGACGCAAGAACGCGATTTCGAGGTGGACGGCACCGTGTTCCCGCCGGTAGTCGAGGCGCAGCCCAAGACGACCCGGGTTTACCGTCGCTGCGAGGTCTCCCTCGTGGTCGGCGCCGCGGCGCCGACGCCGGCCAAGCCCGCTGTTGACACCGCACTTCTGCCTGTCGCCTATGTGACGCTGACCTCGACCGAGGTTTCGGCCAGTATCGAACAGGTCGAGGACAACCGCATCGTGCCGCTCGGGGCCTCGGTTGCCCGGCTGAAGAGCGTGGAGACCTGGCGCGCCCAGGCCGAGCCCGCCATTGATGGTCTGCGCTCGGACCTTGCCAATCTGCAGGGCGCGGCGAGCGCCAAGGAAAGCCGCCATCTGACGCGCTATCTCCTCGAACAGACCGCGCGGCTGAATGCGGCTGTGGGCATCAGTCCCGATGTCGCCTTCGCCCAAGGGGATTTCTTCCTTGATGAGAGCGACAGCGAGACCACCCATATCGACTATCTCGCCCGTGTCGAGGAGGGCTTGCGCTTCGACTATGCCAATTATGACGAAATGGCGCTGGCGCTGAAAGTGCCGGGCGACACGCGCTTCGTCGTCCATGCCAACGGCCTGCTGCTGCCCAAATATTCCGACGTGGCGCTGATCTCGGTGGCCGGGAACGATAGCGAAGTGGCGCTGTCGAATGCCGGCGCACAGTCTGTTGAGTACCGCAAGCGGACAGTGTCGAAGAAGCGTATCCGCTGGGGCGCCACAAGGACAGTGTGCACCAATTCGGTGTGGTGGCGCACCGGCCGCTACGACATCGCCAAAGGCGTCTTCTACCGCAATGGCGAGACCTGGCAGGTGGTCGCGGGCGATCCGACGCGCAACCATTTCTTCATTCGCCTGCGGCAATTCTGGGTGGACACTTATGAGGAAATCTATTGGGATCGCATCGTTACCACGGCCTCCTATGTCGGCAACGTGGCCGCCGAGACCTTCCTCGTGCCGCGCTCGGCATGGGTGAACAAGCTGCGGCTCGGCTTCTCCCGTGTGGATACCGGTGGCGACGTGCGGGTGCTGATCACCAAGACCACGGCCTCCGGTGCGCCCGATCCGCAGAATGTGCTCGGCGAGGCTACCATCGCGCAAGGAGATATCAAGACCTATCCGGACATGACAGAGCTTGCCCTGTCTCCGGTGCTCCTGGAGGCGGGCACGCGCTATGCCTTCGTGCTCATCA
>JBNKDX010000253.1:0-4197 GCA_050288485.1 Rhodomicrobiaceae bacterium
TGGCGACGCCCACCGCCAGCAGACGCGCGGTTTCCTCGCTTGGCCTGACAGGGCGGGGCTCGTTCGCGAGCAGGATGGCGTCGAGCCGGCGGACATTGCGGGCTCTCAGCGCACCGGCGCTCTGGTCGAATTCGATCTCGTCCGTCTCGCAGATGCGATGGTTTGCGGCGGCAAGAATGTCCGCCTCGTCGGCCGCGGCCGCGAGCAGGATGCGCGTCGAGGCCGCCGATCCCGACAGCTCCGCCGCGACCAGGAAAGGCGAGCGCACCAGCGGGTGGGCCGCGTCGAGGTTGGCGCCATGGCCATTGGCGAGGAGGAACTGACCGGGCGCGCCCCGTGCCTTGCCGATGCGCTCAGGGAAAGCGAGCGCCAGAAGTTGCGCGATGCTTGTCCGATCGCGCACTGTAAGGAGTTGTGCAATCGACACCGCCTCGCGAGGCTTTTGCGCCCGGGAGCCTGCGCTTGCTGCCTTCGCCCAGCCTGCCGCCAGTCTCCGCATATCGGTGGCGCGGCGCGAGCGGTCGCGGCGGAAATTCTCCAGCCGGTGCGCGAGATCGGCATCGTTGCCGCCAAGTCCGCGTTCCACGCTGACCACGGCAATCTCCGCAGCCTCTTCCGCGTGACTGGCCTCCGCCGCCAAAATCACCATACGGGCAAGCCGGGGCGGCAAGGGTAGCGACCGGAGCCGCTTGCCCATGGCCGTGATGCGGCCTTTCGCGTCGAGCGCCCCTAACCTCACGAGTTCCTCGCGCGCAGCGTCGATGGCGGCGGCGGACGGCGGATCGAGCCAGGACAGCACGCGCGGATCAGCTGTCCCCCACTCTGCGCAGTCGAGCAACAGGGGCGCAAGATCGGCGGAGCGGATTTCGGGCTCGGCGTAAGCGGGGAGGCTCTGCGTTTGCGGCTCGTCCCACAGGCGATAACAGGCCCCAGGCCCGGTGCGCCCGGCGCGGCCCCTTCGCTGGTCGGCGCTGGCGCGGGACACGCGTACGGTCTCAAGGCGTGTCACGCCAGCGTCCGGCTCGAAACGCGGCACCCGCGCGAGACCACTGTCGATGACGACGCGCACGTCCTCGATGGTGATCGACGTCTCGGCAATCGCGGTCGCCAGCACCACTTTGCGCTTCCCCGGCGGCGCGGGCCGGAGCGCGAAGTCCTGCGCCTTCATGTCCATCGCGCCGTAAAGCGGGGCAAGCACGACCGCCGGATCGCCGATGCGCTCCTTCAGCCGCTCCTCGACCCGCCGGATCTCGCCCTGGCCGGGCAGGAACGCCAGGATCGAGCCGGCTTCCGCCCCTAAAGCCCGCATCACCGCGTCCGCCATCTGATCCTCGATGCGCGCGCCCGCATCGCGGCCGAGATAGCGCGTCTCTACGGGGAAGGCGCGGCCTTCGCTGGCGATGACGGGGGCATGGCCGAGCCCGCGCGCGATGCTTGTCTGATCGCGCGGAGCAAGAAGCTCAGCGACCCGCGCGCCGTCGAGCGTCGCCGACATCGGCAGGATGCGCAAATCGTCCCGCAAGCCGCCCTGGCAGTCGAGCGCGAGGGCAAGACCCAGATCGGCGTCGAGCGAGCGCTCGTGGAACTCATCGAACAGCACCGCGCCGATGCCGGAAAGCTCGGGATCATTGAGGATCATGCGGGTGAACACGCCCTCGGTGACAACCTCGATCCGGGTCTTCGGCCCTACCTTCGAGACCATCCGCGCGCGCAATCCGATCCGTTCGCCGACAGTCTCCAACAAGGACTGCGCCATGCGCTCCGCGGCAGCCCGCGCGGCAATGCGGCGCGGCTCCAGCACCAGGATCTTGCGGCCCCCGAGCCAGTCTTCGTCCATCAACGCCAGGGGTACGCGCGTCGTCTTGCCCGCACCTGGCGGGGCGACGAGGATGGCCGATGTGCGCACCGCCAGGGCGGCGCGCAATTCGTCCAGGACGGCGTCGATGGGAAGCGGTGTGGTGAACTTCATTCGGGTTGTATCCGGCGGCCGCGTGCCTTTCGCAAGCACAATCCGTGCGGATCATCGAGCGTTCGTGGCACGGCAGAACTGTTCATTTGCCCTGTGATCGCGGCGATCAGAACGCTATGTCTCGAGCCTGAACAGCTCCAGCGCAGCGCGAACATCTGCAAGCGTTGTCTGGGTCAACTGGCGCGCAACCTCCGTGCCTTGCCGCAGTACATTCAAGATGTGGCCGGGGCCGCGTGCCAATTCCGCGCGACGCTCACGGATTGGCGCCAGCAACGCTTGCAGCACCTCGTTCAACCGGCGCTTCACCACCATGTCTCCCAGGCCGCCGAGGCGATACTGCTCCTTGAGTGCCGCCACCCGATCCTCATCGAACGCATCGAGATAGGTGAACACGACGTTGCCCTCAACTTTGCCAGGATCGGAGGCGCGCAGATGGTCCGGATCAGTGAACATGCGCTTGACGGCTTCGGTGATTTCATCGGGGGACGCCGAAAGGGGGATGGCGTTGCCCTGCGATTTGCTCATCTTCGACTTGCCATCGACACCGGGCAGGCGGCCGACATTCGGGATCAGGGCCTGCGCCTCCAGCAACACATCCCGCCCGGCCTGACGGTTGATGCGCCGGACGATCTCGTTGGTTTGCTCGATGAGCGGCGCCTGGTCCTCCCCCACGGGCACAATGGTCGCCTTGAAAGCGGTGATGTCGGCGGCCTGCGCCACCGGATAGCAGAGGAAGCCCGCGGGGATATCACGGCCGAAACCGCGCGCCTGAATTTCGTCCTTGATCGTTGGGTTTCGCTCCAGGCGCGCGACGGTGACGAAGTTCATGTAGAGGAGCGTCAACTCCGCCAGCGCTGGCAGGTGCGACTGAACGCAGATGGCCGTCAGTTCCGGATCGATGCCAACGGCAAGATAATCGGTTGCGACTTCCAGCACGTTCTCCCGCACGCGGGCCGGATCATGGGCGTTGTCGGTGAGCGCCTGCGCGTCAGCCAGGAGCAGGAACTGCCGGTGCGTCGATTGCAGCGCGACGCGGTTCTTCAAGGAGCCAACATAGTGCCCCAGATGCAGCGGACCGGTGGTTCGGTCTCCAGTAAGGATGGCAGGAGGGGAGTTGGTCTCGACAGACATGGCAGCATCTCCAAATTGAGAGCCGCCGTGACATCAGACTGCCGATGAATAACAACCGCGCCAGCCAGAGACGGCGGCTACGGTTGAGACAAAATCAGGCCGCGCCGCTCCTATGCGGAGCGCCACCAAAGACAAACGGTGTGGTCGCGGTTGATCATGCTGGATCAGATGCCATGGCCCGTCGGCTCAGCGCAAGCGAATTCCGGGGGAGGCCGGCTTGAGCTAGAACCGCCGCCGAGCTCTCGCAACGATGGGCCAGGAGCCGAAATTCTGGCAGGGCAAATGGTTTAAAGATCTGGCCAGCCAGTCACCCATCCTGCGGGGGTTGAGCTCCATGGTGATCTCGGGTAGAAGCCGGACAAAATGTGCGTACTCAGAATTGACGCGAATTTCTTCGCGCTCCAATGGCGTCATTGGCGCAATATTTACTGCTTGATCGAGAGGGGGGCGCCGGTGAGCCAGGAGCAGAGAACCATAACGCTCGACGATTCGGCGCGTGCGAGCAATCCTGGAAATTTGGAGGTGAACCTGTTTCGGTGGCTTCGCCATTATCCCAAGTGGCCGGTGATCTGGTTTGGCAGCTTGCTGCTCTTTGTTGGCTTGGCATTTGTGGGGCATTGGACTTATTGGATCATCGCCCTGGCGCTTCTCGTAATGAACTTGCTCTATTGGCAGCGGGTCCGTGATCATTTTCGGCATGGAGACGCAAATCCAGCGATCATCCTTTCCTTGAAACCGATGCTGATCGCCGTTTCAGCAGACCTCTCGAAAGGTGCCGGAAAATACCCCGCCATCAAGATCATCAAAAGTCTTTGCCGTCGGCGTGCGGCCAGGTTCCACAAGTTGGCTCCAGGCTTCCAGCAATAGCTCTCTACAATGTTACTCCAGACGATGTGCCTCACTGGGCCAATTTTGATCCACGTCCCATCGACTGCGCCACGGGTGACGTCGATGCAATGCGGACAGGCGGCGATCTGGGGATGCTCTTTCACGAGATATTGCGCGATCGCCGTCTCCGGCGTCTGGGACAGCCGCGGCCAGACCGCACGCTTGTCCTCCACGCGCACATCCGCCACGATTTTCGCGACCTGGTCCGG
>JBNKDX010000254.1:0-4196 GCA_050288485.1 Rhodomicrobiaceae bacterium
CGGGCTTCGACGATATTCGCGGCGTCGCGCTATTCAAGAAGACGGTGCCGGAGGGCTGGGCCGAAGCCCGCGCCGATGACCTCGACGCGAGCGATGATGGCGCCCGGCGGAATGGCGCCCAAACCGTCGTGCGCTTGCCATCCTTCGAGCAGGTGGAGACCGACCCGGTCAGCTACGCCCGCGCCTCACGGGTGGCGCATCGCGAGACCAACCCTGGCAATGCGAGACCCCTGATCCAGCGTCACGGTGACCGCGAGCTGTGGCTGACACCGCCGCCGCTGCCGCTGAGCACGCCGGAACTGGATGCCGTTTACGCGCTCCCTTACGCCCGTGCGCCGCACCCCTCCTACGGCGACGCCCGCATTCCGGCGTGGGAGATGATCCGTTTCTCGGTGACGATCATGCGCGGCTGCTTCGGCGGCTGCTCCTTCTGCTCGATCACCGAACACGAAGGCCGCGCCATTCAGAGCCGGTCGGAGACCTCGATCCTCAAGGAAATCGAGGCCGTGCGCGATAAGACTGCCGGGTTCACCGGCGTCATTTCCGACCTCGGCGGCCCGACGGCCAACATGTACCGCATGGCGTGCCGTGACGCCCGCGCCGAGGCGCTGTGCCGGCGGCCGTCCTGCGTCTATCCGGGCATTTGCAAGAACCTCGATGCCAGTCACGACGCGCTCATCGGGCTATACGCCAAGGCGCGCGCAGTGCTAGGCATCAAGCGGGTGATGGTCGCCTCCGGCGTGCGCTACGACCTGGCGGCGGAAAGCCCGGCCTATGTCCGCGAACTCGTCACGCACCATGTAGGCGGCTATCTGAAGATCGCGCCCGAGCACACCGAGGACGGGCCGCTCTCCAAGATGATGAAGCCCGGCATCGGCGCCTATGAGCGCTTCAAGGCGCTGTTCGACGAGGCCGCGCGGGCCACGGGGAAGGAGTATTACCTCATCCCGTATTTCATCGCCGCCCATCCCGGCGCCACGGACGAGGACATGCTGAGCCTCGCCCTTTGGCTGAAGCGCAACCGCTACCGCCCCGATCAGGTGCAGACATTCCTGCCGTCGCCGATGTCGCTGTCGGCGGCGATGTATCATACCGGCGTCAATCCGCTGAAGCCCGTCCGGGGGGGATGCTCGGAACCGGTGGCGACGGCCAAGGGTCTGCGTCAGCGCCGTCTGCACAAGGCTTTCCTGCGATACCATGACCCGGAGAACTGGCCGCTCCTGCGCGAGGCGCTGAAACGCATGGGCCGCGCGGATTTGATTGGTCCGGGGAGACATCAGCTTGTGCCCTCGCCGCCGCCGCAACCGGGAGCGGCGCGGCGCAGGGCTGGCGGCAGAGCTGGCCAGTCCGGGAAAAGGCGGCAGCGGTGAATGGCGGGCGGCGCGTTCTTAGGAAAGGTCTAGCAATAAGCGAACATTTTCCGGCCGCCCCCTCACCCGGTGCCGGGCGGCGCCTTGCCGTAGATTTCATCGGCGCGCGCCTCGAAGGCGGTGGCGAATTTGCGGAAAGCGCGGTCGAATACCGTCCCCATCACGGAGGCCAGGAGCCTGGAGCGGAATTCGTAGGCTATCGCAAATCCAACGTCGCAGGCGCCCGAGCCGGCATCGTTGAACGTCCAGCGGTTTTCCAGAAAGCGAAACGGACCGTCGAGGTAGGAGACGCGGATTTGCCCGGCCTCGCGGTCCAGCACAACGCGGCTCGTGAAGCTTTCGCGAAACATCTTGTAGGCAACCGTCATCGTGGCGACGACAGCGTCGCAGGCGCCTTCCTTCTCGCGCTGGCGGATCTTCATCGCTTCGCACAGCGGCACGAACTCGGGATAACGCTCGATATCGGCGACGAGGGCAAACATGTCAGCCGCGCTGTGCCGGACGCGGCGCCGTGTTTCAAAATGAGGCATGTTCTTCGCTCAAGGATCTTTCACGCCCGTTCCGTCAACCACAGCGGCGCCGGAAAGTCGAGCCATACGAAGGTGCGAATGCGCGGCTTCGTGGCGCCGGAGGGCGTTCGCGGTAAACGGCTATCGCGGCGCGCGGCGCAGACCCCGGCCAAGCATTCTCACCAGTTCCGTGAGCGCGGGGCCGCCGCACTCCGTCATTCTCTCCGGCAGCACGATACGGCGCTCCGGGGGGTAGGCTCCAAGAAGCGCCGGATGGCGAAGCAGGGCGGCGCCCTGATCGGGCGCACCAGGCTGGCCGCCGGAAAGGATCAGCACGGCGGGATGCGCTTTCAGGACAGCTTCCAGCGAGACGGCCCCGACGCCCGCGATGCCGAGCGTGTCGGCGGCGTTGGTTACGCCCATGCGCCGCATGACATCGCCCGTGAGCGTGCGGTCGCCGGACGCATAGCCGCGGCGCTGTATCTGCAGCGCGGTCATCTGGCCGGGGGCAAAACGTGGTGCGGCGGCCAGCGCCGCCTCGATGTCCCGGATCAACGCCGCGCCACGAGCCTCCTGGCCGGTGAGGCGGGCGACCTTCCTGATCGCGGCGATGGCCGTCTCTACGCTGACTTCGGGCGCGAAGGTTTCCACAGCAACGCCGTGTTCCCGGAGACGCGCGCGCGTCGCAGCTTTCGTCCAGGCTCCCGCGAGCACCAGATCGGGCTTCAGCTTCAGCACTTCCTCGACCCTGCCTGAAATCAGCCGGACGCCTCGCGCCTTTACCGCCGCCGCGTGACGGGAAAAGGCAGGGTTGTCGGCATAGTGTGTAAGCGCCGCGATCTGAGCGGGAGCGGCGATCTCGAACAGGAGCTGATCGGTGCAGGCGTTTATCGAGACAATGCGCTGCGGGTGGCGGGCTGGCTGCGCCGCGCCGGACAGGGCGAGAACGGCGAGCGCTGGCGCGCCCGCCTTCCGGAGAAGCCCCCTCACGCGGCGGAAGCCTGCGCTCATCTCATGCCCTGGTGCCGTGCGCGGCGGGCCGGGCGATGCGCTCGACGCCGTTGGTCTTCGCTCCCTCGCCTGCTTCATATTCCGCGATCAGCTTGCGGAGATCGGCCGCGAAGCGGGGTGCGAGTTCCGGGTGATCGAGCGCGAATGCGGCGTTCGCCGTCAGGAAGCCGAGCTTCGAGCCGCAGTCGTAGCTCCTGCCCGAATATTTGTAGGCGAAGAACTTCTGCGTCTTCATCAGCGTACGCATGGCGTCGGTGATCTGGATTTCGTCGCCCGCGCCGCGGCTCTGGCTGGTGAGGATGTCGAAGATTTCGGGCTGCAGGATGTAGCGGCCCATGATGATGAGATTGCTCGGGGCGAAGCCGCGCGCGGGCTTCTCTACCATGGCGTTGACCGGCCACAGCGGCGCCTCGCCGCCGTCGATGCCGACGACGCCGTAGCTCGACACCTCGTCCGCGGGCACTTCCTCCACGGCGAGAAGGTTGACCTTGCCCTCCTTTGCCGAAAGCTCGCTGTATAGGGACATCATCTGCGCCATGCAGCTCATCCCGTCGGACTTCACCAGCACGTCCGGCAACAGCAGCGCGAACGGCTCGTCGCCGACGAGATCGCGCGCGCACCACACGGCGTGACCCAGCCCCAGCGGCTCCTGCTGGCGCGTGAAGCTGGTCTGGCCGGGAGCGGGCAGAAACCTTCGCAATTCCTTCAGCGAGTCGTACTTCTCGCGCTCCTGCAGCGTGTGCTCCAGCTCGAAGGGGCGGTCGAAATGGTCTTCGATGACGGCCTTGTTCCGGCCGGTCACGAAAATGAGGTGTTCGACGCCGCCCTCGCGCGCCTCGTCCACCACATGCTGGATGACGGGACGGTCTACGACGGTAAGCATTTCCTTGGGCATGGCCTTGGTTGCGGGCAGAAAGCGCGTGCCAAGACCGGCGACGGGGAAGATGGCTTTACGGATCGGTTTCGTCATTTGCGGGCTTTTACCTGAAGTTTTTGCAGACAGCTTGAGGGGAAGTATCGCGAATATATGGTGCACCGGATCGAAAACGTCCAGCGGATATATGGGCGCATGGTTAGTCTGCGTGTAATCGCGCCGGAAGCAACCCTCGCGCGACGGATTAACCGTATTCCTGCTGTTCCCGGGTCGGTAGAAACACGCTAACGGTACAAATTTCGCCGGATGGCGCGAAGCATCCTTGACTTATCCACGCAGGGCAAGGCTGATGATTTGCCGCAGAGGAGTTGAGGAGCTGGAATGCCTCGTCCGGACAACCATCGGATCGCGCGGGCCGCGTTCGGCGCGGCG
>JBNKDX010000255.1:0-4176 GCA_050288485.1 Rhodomicrobiaceae bacterium
CACGCCGTCCACGGGTATGACCTCGCCGGCGTGCACCGCAATCACGTCGCCGAACGCCACCTGTTCGACCGGCACATCCTCCACCGCGCCATCGCGGCAGCGATGCGCGATGCGCGGCGCGCGACTGGCCAGCGCCCGCAGGTTGCGCTCGGCGCGGGTGACGGCGAAATCCTCCAGAGCCGTCCCCCCCGCATACATAACCGCGATGACGCATGCGGCCAGCGCCTCGCCCAGGATTAGCGCTGCGGCCATGGCGACGATCGCGACCGCATCGACGCCCAGCCGGCCGCGGCTGAGGTCGCGGATGATGGAAGCGGCGAGCCCGGCGACGACTGGCAACGTGCCCGCGGTCCAGATCCAGCGCGCGGCCTCGCCACGGCCAAGAAGCGGCGCCGCCAGCCCGGCCGCCAGCACGGCGAGGGCGACGATGATCAGCACGCGCCGGGCGAGGCGTCCGGTGAGCAGGTCGAGCACGTCAGACATGGCGGTTTTCTTCGGCTGTCCGGTACACGGACTGTACACAGGAAATAATCAATAGCGAATGTCGCTACTGCCAAGAATGCCATCATTCCGCTGCGCCTTTGCACCGGCAGGTTGCGCAAGTTTGACGAATATTAATCATGACTAAGTATAAGTTACTATGAGAATACAATGTCATTAACTTCAACACCCAAAACTGTTCTAGAAACTTTACGCAATATTTGTGACGGCATGGCAGGCTTAACTCTATCGCGCGAAGCGTGGGCAGGGCCGGGCGGCCTCAGGGAGCCGTCCGGAAAACGCCACTCTTTCCACGGCGTTGCGATGATGTTGCCGATGTATTCCGTAGCCGGAGAGTTAGTATGGCCAGGAAGTGTTCACAGAAGAAGACGACGACGCCCTCCGCCCCCGAGCGCCCCAACGACGCCGATTCACTTTTTCTCCTCGGTATCCGCTACTCCACCGGCCGCGAAGTCGATCAGGATCTGATCGCCGCGCATAAATGGTTCAATCTCGCCGCGATGATGGGCCACGACGGTGCGCGCTCCTGCCGCGCCGACCTCGCGAAGGAAATGGCGCCCGCCCAGATTGCCGAAGCTCAGAGACACGCCCGCGACTGGATGAAAACCCGCGACGCCAAGCGCACAAACGGCGGTGACGCGAAGTGCAGGCCGCAGCCCGTCCCCGCCGCGGTCGCCCGGCCGGTCTATGTCCGCCGCCGCGCCCAGGCGATGCGCAGCGCACAGTCCTTCGCGAGACTGGCTGCCTGCGCGTAAGGCGGGCGCCAGCACCCGCGGACCATCCGGCAACGGCGCAGAAACGGCCACCTCCCGAGTTTCGCGCCTTCTCCGCGCGTGAAATCACGTATTCCGCCACGAAACCAACATGATGTGCGTGTGAAAATGCCGCGCGCTGGCAGTTTGGCGGAGGGAGACAATATGGCGAAAGGTGGCGCGAAGGTCCTGTTTTCGCAGGTATTCGGGATTTTCAAGGTTCGCGAGACCGGCAACCGGGAATACTGGTTCGCACAGATCGTCGTTCTGCTCTCGACCGTCGTCGGCGTCTATCTCGCCGCCCAGGCCGGTTACAAGACCGCAATCGAGTTCGAGGTCACCCGCGGCCAGCGCGACGGCTACTATCTGCGGCGGACGCTGCTCGCTGAACTCAAGAGCAACATCAGGGCCGTGGATGACTGGAGCGGGGATTTCGAAAAGAGGCTGCGGAAAAAGATCGACCCGGCCTATTTCGAGCCTGCCGACGACTGGGTCTTCTTCTTCAACGACAAGATGGGGTGGGCCTATCTGGGCGAACTGACCGATCCGCAATTCGCCTATCAAATGGAGCGGAAGGGCCACAGAAAGCTTGCGCGGGCCTACTATCCTGAAGAGGAACAAAAGGTAAGGCTGCAGAACACATTCGTGCCGGACGAACTTAAACTGAAGACCTTCATCTGGGATACGATGAAGGAACAGCTCGCCACGCTGCAACTTCATCCGGATATAATCTCATCGATCCAGAGTTATTATGTCAATATGAGCACCTATATGACTGATGTCCGAAGCAATACTGAGAAAGCCGGACCCGCCGCCGCGGCCATTCACGCCGACACGAAAAGCCTGCGCAACAGCGTCATAGCATTCCTGGAGAAGGACACGGCAAGGCTGCACGCTCTACTGATGAGCAAGGGGATCGAGCTGCAATAAGCGGCGGCCAGTATAGTCATGCATGCCTTTGGCAATTCATACCGCCGACGCTACGCTGCTCTGCGTTTGCGCGCGGATGGGGGATTAACTTCGCAGGAAGGTGAGGGGCGTAGATGAGATATCGCCTGTTTGCTCTCGGGATCGTGTTTTTGGGTTGCTCTCTGTTTCAGCCAGCGCCTGCGCAGGCAGCCGGGTGCGACGGCGTCATGGTCACGGCAGGCGTGCCCGGCAAACAAACGCAGCATTGCCTGAAACCAGGAGCCGGAGCCGAGAAAGGACAGAGTTTCCGGGACTGCCCGCAATGCCCCGAGATGGTGGTCGTTCCCGCCGGCTCGTTCCTGATGGGGTCACCCAACTTTGAAATCGGAAAGCCCGAATACTCGACGAACCGTGGCGAAAGGCATCCCTGCCGCGGGGCGAAGCCGGTGCCCATCGACTGCCACGAAGAAGACGAAGGCCCGCAACACAGGGTTTCGATACCGAAGCCTTACGCCATAGGCAAATTCACCGTCACCTTCGACGAATGGGACGCATGCACAGCCGGAGGCGGCTGCAAGCCTGACAAGCCGAGACCGGAGGACAGAGGCTGGGGGCGCGGACGCCAGCCGGTTATCTACATTAGCTGGAGCGATGTGAAGGCCTATCTGCGATGGCTGAGCAAGAAGACGGGCCATACCTACCGCCTTCCCTCCGAGGCGGAATGGGAATATGCGGCGCGCGCGGGTACGATGACGCCCTTCTGGTGGGGCGACTGGGCGACCACCAAGCTCGCCAACTTCAGGCATGACTCCGAAAAGCCGAATCCGGACCGGACCGTGGGAGGGTATTTGAAGGTCTTCACCGACGAGCCCGACGGGGTCTTCCGCGATAAGACCCTCCCCGTCGACGAGTTCAAACCCAATCCGTGGGGGCTCCATCAGGTCCATGGCAATGTCTGGGAGTGGACCGAAGACTGCTACCACAAGGACTACAAGGATAAGCCTGTGGAGCTGAACAAGACCGGCGGCGCGTGGAAAGTCGGCGACTGCTTCTTCCGGATGCTCCGGGGCGGCTCATACGATACCTGGCGGCACACCATCCGGGCAGCCTCACGTACGAATGGGAAATTCGACCGCGGACGGGATGAATGGGGCTTCCGCGTGGTGCGCGAGCTTCCGTGATGCGGGGGTAACCTTAGCGGCATTCGCACGGTACGGCGGCGCAGCCGCCGCTGTCACCGCGGCAGGTCGGACCGGCCCATCAGAAATTTGTCGATGGCGTGCGCCGCCTGCCGTCCTTCGCGGATGGCCCACACCACCAGCGACTGGCCGCGCCGCATATCGCCCGCGGCGAAGATCTTCGCCCGGCTGCTGCGGTATTCGCGCTCGTCAGCCTGCACATTGCCCCGTGCGTCGAGTTCGACGCCCAGTTCGTTCAGCATCCCCTCGTGAACAGGGTGCAGGAAGCCCATGGCCAAGAGCACCAGATCGGCCTTCAACTCGAATTCCGTCCCCGGGACCGGCTTGAACTTCTCGTCAACCTTGACGCAATGCAGCGTCTCGACCTTGCCGTTCGCGCCGGAGAAACGCTGCGTCGCCACGCTCCACATGCGCTCGGCGCCTTCCGCCTGGCTGGAGGAGGTGCGCATCTTCACCGGCCAGTTCGGCCATGTCGTGAACTTGTCCTCCTTCTCCGGCGGCTGCGGCATGATTTCGAGCTGCGTCACGCTCAGCGCGCCCTGCCTGACCGACGTGCCGATGCAGTCCGAGCCGGTGTCGCCGCCGCCGATCACCACCACATGCTTGCCTGCCGCGAGGATCGGCTCGACCCTGCCGATGTCCTCGCCCGCCACGCGGCGGTTCTGCTGCGGCAGGAAATCCATGGCGAACTCGACGCCGTGCAGGTCGCGCCCCTCGATGGGCAGGTCACGCGGCTTCTCCGAGCCGCCCGCGAGCAGCACCGCGTCATAGTCCTGTTCCAGCTTCGCGGCGGCGATGTCCTTGCCGATGTGCAC
>JBNKDX010000256.1:0-4175 GCA_050288485.1 Rhodomicrobiaceae bacterium
CCTGTGGGGCCAGGGCGAGATGCACCTCCGCGTGACCCTGGAGCGGTTGCAGCGCCGGTTCGGCGTCAAGGCGCACACCACCAAGCGGCAAATCCCTTACAAGGAGACGATCCGCAAGAGCGTCGAGATCCGCGGACGGCACAAGAAGCAGAGCGGCGGCCACGGGCAGTTCGGCGACGTGGTGGTCGAAATTTCACCGCAGCCGCGGGGCGAAGGCTTCGCCTTCTCCGAGGTCATCACCGGCGGCGCGGTCCCGCGCAACTACTTCCCCGCCGTGGAAACGGGCGTGCGCGATTATCTCTCCTCCGGGCCGCTGGGTTTCCCGGTCGTCGATGTCGCCGTGTGCCTGAAGGACGGCTCCTATCACACGGTCGACTCCTCGGAGCAGGCGTTCCGCACGGCCGGCCGCATCGCCATGAGCGAGGGGATGCCCAAATGCCAGCCCGTGCTGCTTGAGCCAATCAGCCATGTGAAAATCTCGGTGCCGTCCGAGGCGACGCCCAAGGTCAACGGCATGATCTCATCGCGGCGCGGCCAGATTCTGGGCTTCGACGCGCGGCCCGGCTGGAACGGATGGGACACCATCGAGGCGCACATTCCGGAGGCCGAAATCCAGGACCTGATCATCGAGCTTAGGTCGGCGACGGCGGGCGTGGGCAGCTTCGAGGCGAAGTTCGACCACCTCGTCGAGCTTACCGGCAAGCTCGCCGAGCAAATCACCGCCGAGCACGCCGCAGCGAACGCGGCTTAGCGGGTTCAAACCGTTTGCCCCGTGTGCGGTGCCCCCTCCGCGCCGCACACGGGGCCGTTGGGGACGTTAGTCTTCCGTGTTCCTTGCGCCGGCGCCGTACCGGGTCCGACCGGGTGTTCCAGTGGCCGTTATCGCGCCAGCCTCCGCAAGAATCCCCGCTCCGCAACACTTCAGGCGCACGTTAAGAGCTGACTAAATATCCAGGTTCGCCACCGAGAGCGCGTTCTCCTGGATGAACTCGCGGCGGGGCTCGACCACGTCGCCCATGAGCTTGGAGAAAATCTCGTCCGCGTCGTTCAACTCCCCGAGCTTTACCTGCATGAGTGTGCGCACGTTCGGATCGAGCGTGGTTTCGCGTAGCTGCTCCGGATTCATCTCGCCCAGGCCTTTGTAGCGCTGCATCGAAAGGCCAGAGCGGCCGGCAGCGAAGACGGCGTCGAGCAGGCTGCGCGGGCCGAACACCGGCGTCTGCGTACCTTTGCGCTCGATCGTGGCCGTACCCTGGAAAATCATGGCGAACTCGCCGTGATACGAGTGCAGCTTGCGCGCGTCGGCCGACTGGATCAGCGCCCATTCGATGTGATGCGCCTCCTTCACGCCGCGAACTTCGCGCTCGAAGTTAAAGCCGCCGTCCGGGCTGCGGCTCCAGGTCCAGTCACGCTCAGTCTCCTCGGACAAGGCGGCGAGGCGCTCCACCACCATGGCTGCCAGGCGCTCCGCCTCCTTCTCATCATCGGCAAGCTTCGGATCGAGCAGGCCCGCAATTGCCGCCTGCTCCAACACCGTGCGATTGTAGCGCTGATGCACGAGGCCCAGCACATGCGCGAACGAGCGCGAGCGTTCCACGGCGGAACGGAAGTCGAGCCCGGTGCGCCGTTCGCCATCGGCCAGGATTAGCACGGCGCCATCGACGCCGCCATTGATCAGGAAGTCTTCGTAGGCCCGCTCGTCCTTGAGATAATTCTCGGAATGGCCGCGCTTGACCTTATAGAGCGGCGGCTGCGCGATATAGACGTGCCCCGCTTCGATCAGCGCGGGCATCTGCCTGTAGAAGAACGTCAGCAGCAGCGTGCGGATGTGCGCGCCGTCCACGTCGGCGTCGGTCATGATGATGATCCGGTCATAGCGCAGCTTCGAGAGGTCGAAATCGTCGCGCCCGATGCCCGTGCCGAGCGCGGTGATGAGCGTGCCGATCTCCTGGCTCGACAGCATCTTGTCAAAGCGCGCACGCTCGACGTTCAGGATCTTGCCGCGCAAGGGCAGCACGGCTTGATTCGAGCGGTCGCGGCCCTGCTTGGCTGACCCGCCGGCGCTATCGCCCTCGACCAGGAACACCTCGGATTTGGCCGGGTCACGCTCCTGGCAGTCGGCAAGCTTGCCCGGCAGGTTCGCGACATCGAGCACGCCCTTCCGGCGTGTCAGCTCACGCGCCCGGCGGGCCGCTTCGCGGGCGGCGGCTGCTTCGGCGATTTTCTGGACGATGAGCTTGGCCTCGGACGGGTGCTCCTCGAACCAAGTGCCGAGCGTATCCGCCATGATGCTTTCGACCACCGGGCGCACCTCGGAGGAGACGAGCTTGTCCTTGGTCTGGCTTGAGAATTTCGGATCGGCGACCTTCACCGACAGCACGCAAGTCAGCCCCTCGCGCGCGTCGTCGCCGGTGAGCTGCACTTTCTCCTTCTTTGCCGCGCCCGAATTGGCCGCGTAAGTGTTGATGGTGCGCGTGAGCGCCGCGCGGAAGCCGGCAAGGTGGGTGCCGCCATCGCGCTGCGGGATGTTGTTGGTGAAGCAGAAGACACTCTCGTGATAGCCGTCGTTCCACCAGAGCGAGGCCTCCACGCCTACGCCGTCGCGCTCGGTTTTTATGAATACTGGCTCGGAGAACAGCGGGTTGCGCGCGTGGTCAAGATACTGGACGAAGGCCTTGAGGCCGCCCTCGTATTTGAACTCGCTTTTCACATGCTCCACGCCGCGCTGATCGGAAAGCAGGATGTAGACGCCGGAGTTAAGAAACGCGAGTTCGCGCAGGCGGTGTTCCAGCGTCGCGTAGTCGAACTCGACCATGGTGAAGGTCGCGGGGCTTGGCGTGAAGGTGACACGCGTGCCCTTCCGGCCGGGCGTGTCGCCTACGATTTTAAGGGGCGCCACCGGCACGCCATCGGCAAAGGTCATGAAGTGTTCCTTGCCGCTGCGCCAGATGGTCAGCTCCAGCTTGGTCGAAAGCGCGTTCACCACGGACACGCCCACGCCATGCAAGCCGCCCGAGACCTTGTAGGAATTCTGGTCGAATTTGCCGCCCGCATGAAGCTGGGTCATGATGACCTCGGCGGCGGAGACGCCCTCCTGCTGGTGGATCTCGGTCGGGATGCCGCGGCCGTTATCCTCAACCGTCACTGAGCCGTCGGCGTTGAGCGTCACGGAGACGAGGTCGGCATGGCCCGCAAGCGCCTCATCGATGGCGTTGTCCACCACCTCGTAAACCATGTGGTGCAGGCCCGAGCCGTCGTCCGTGTCGCCAATGTACATGCCCGGCCGCTTGCGCACCGCATCGAGGCCCTTCAAGACCTTGATGCTGTCCGCACCATAAGCTTCCTGTGCTGCCTCAATGCGCCCTGCTGCTTCCATTTATGATACTCGCTTGGCCCGCCGGCCCGTCCCTTCTGGATAGAACCTATATATGGGAATTCGAACCGGTTTCTGCACCGTTCATGGGGGTAAATGTACCCTCCCATACCCGAAAAAACTGCACCGCTGTGGCATCTCTGAGCGGGTCGAACATGGCGCTGTCCGTACCTGTCATCCAGACTTGCGCGTCGAGGCTTGCAATGGACGAAAACAATGCCGCGCGGCGGTCCCCGTCGAGATGCGCCGCGATTTCGTCCAGCAAGACCAGGGGAGCGATGCCGCCCGACACCTGTTTTACAAGGCGGGCCTGGGCAAGCGCAAGGCCTACCAGCAGCGCCTTCTGTTCGCCTGTGGAACACATTTTGGCGGGCATGGCCTTGGGGCCGTGCGTCACTTCGAGATCGCTCCGGTGCGGCCCAACCAGAGTGCGGCCAGCCTCCCGGTCGCGGCCCCTGTTCCTTGCCAGAAATTGCATATAGGAAGCTTGTATCCCGGCTTTGGCAGAGTCCCCCCTTTCATCGGGCTGAGGCACATCCGTCTTTTCCATTGCCGAGGCTGTTTGCGCTTCGAGATGACCTTGCAGCGACAGCACAGCCCAGGGGAACGCGGAATCTGGCGCACGGGCGCGCTCGGCTTCTATCTCCGCGGCCAGCGCCTCGATGGCGCGATGGCGCATCACCGCCATCTCCGCCGCAGCCGCCGCCATCTGCGCCTCGATGCCGTCGAGCAGTTTTGGCGGACTCATATCCTCAAGCGCCTTGTTGCGCTGGCGCATGGCGCGGTCGAACGTGACGGCGGC
>JBNKDX010000257.1:0-4148 GCA_050288485.1 Rhodomicrobiaceae bacterium
TTCAGCGTCACTTGTGTAGAATGGTCAGGTTCGCTGAGAGAGGATACCCACAATTTTGCGGGACGCAACGGCGCGGCCTGGGACGACGGGGGACGCAGACGCCCTAGAAAAGCGCGTTTTCCCAGGCGGTTAGGAACACCTGGGGTCGTACTGGGATGTCCTGGGAAGAGCGAATGGTGCGGTCGAAAGGAATCGAACCTTCACGGGTTGCCCCACAGCGACCTCAACGCTGCGCGTCTACCATTTCCGCCACGACCGCAGAAAACCTGGACCGCGCCCGTTGTTTTTTCGCCCGTAAAGCATAGCTTGAGGTAACAAGGCGAACCAGCGCATCCATGATCGATTTAGCAAAGGCTGGATGTGATTGCAAGCCAGGCCTGCTGGCCTTTCGGAGGGGGCGCAGGCGGCGGATACCGTCCGGTTACCGTTCCAGCAAGGTGGGCGGCCGCAACGTACGCGGGGCCTGAATCGTCACGAGCCGCACCGCCAACGCTAGACTGACTCACTATCCCGCAGCGGGGTTTCCATTTGGTAAAGGTTCGTGCACTGCCTGAAGATTTTCTGCCCGCCGGGGACGCCCTCCCTGCGGAGTGGACGGTGGCCTGCGGGCTGGCGCCCTACGAGGCGGCTGTGGCGGCCATGGAGGCCCGCGTCGAGGCGATCATCAGGGGCGAAGCACGGGAGCTGGTGTGGCTTCTGGAACACCCCCCGCTCTATACCGCCGGGACGAGCGCGAAACCCGAAGACCTGATCGCGCCCGGCGGCCTGCCGGTCTTCCAGACGGGACGCGGCGGCCAGTACACCTATCACGGCCCCGGCCAGCGCGTCGTCTATCTCATGCTCGACCTCTCGCGCCGGCGCAAAGACGTGCGATCCTTCGTCACGGCCATCGAAAACTTGGTCATCGAGGCGCTCGGCCGCCTGGGCGTGGCGGGACATGCGCGCGAAGGCCGCACCGGCATATGGGTCCCGCGCCCGGGCAAAGGACCGCTGGCGGAAGACAAAATTGCGGCGATCGGGCTGCGCGTGCGCCGATGGGTGAGTTTTCACGGGCTGAGCATCAATGTCGCGCCCGATCTCGCCCACTACGAAGGCATCGTCGCCTGCGGCATTCGCGACCAGGGGATGACCAGCCTCGCCGCCCTCGGCGTCGAATCGGGGCTAGCCGACGTCGATGCCGCACTCCGTGCCACATTCTCGCGCCATTTCGGCCCCATGGATGAAGCGGCATCGCGTTGATGCCCGGCCATCCTCCGCACCGCCCTATCAAGGGATTTAGGGCGGCAGGCGGTCCGGCGGCCTGACTTTCCGATCACACCGACAAATATTTGTCAAAATACGCAGCCAATCATGAGTGACGCGCAGATTTCATTCAGCTAAATAAACTGTGGCACAACGGCTTTCGAGCCGGAGGACATGGGGGCATGGTCCGCCGCAGGAGGGGCAGCCCTTGGGCTCCTGAACCCGGCGTGCCGCATGCCTCAAAGTGAAGCGTTGCAGCGATGGACCAAACTGTAATCATGGATCAGGTCTCGGCCAGCGGACAAAGCGGGCAGAAAGAAAAAATCCGGAAGTTCCGCCGCCGTCTGCAGACATCCGAAACGTTCGTGATGCCCGATGTCTGGGACGTCGCAAGCGCGCGGGTGATGGCGGACGCAGGTTTCGAATTCATCGGCACCTCGGCCGCAGCCATCGCCTGGAGCCAGGGCTATACGGCAGCCGAACGCGTGCCGATGGACGAACTGCTCGGCATCGCTGGCCGCATCACGAAGAATTTCGAAGCGCCGGTGAACGTCGATCTCGAAGGCGCGGCTGGCCGCTCGCTCGACGACATCAAGTATGCCGTCGGGGTTGCGATCTCTGCGGGCTGCGTCGGCATGACGCTTAGCGACGGCGGCCGGAGCGGCCAGCACGGCATCATGCCGGTCGAGGAGATGACCGAATGCGTGCGCGCGATGAAGGCGGCCACGACCGAGGCCAAGATGCCCGCCGTGATCACCATCGCCACGGAAGCGTTCCAGCTCGGATCGGCCGTGCATTCGCCTTTCGAGACTTCGATCGAGCGCGCAGAGGCTTATTTCGCAGCCGGTGCGGACTGCGTCTGCGTGCCGGGCGTGCAGCACCTGCAGATTCTGGAGAAGCTCGCCCGCGTGGTGGACGGCCCGCTGGCCATCTCCATCGGCTACAACCCAGCGCCGGACATCAACGACTTCGCCAAAATCGGCATTTCCTGCATCACCTTCGGCGGCAGCCTGATGCGCTCGCTGCTCGGCACGATGCGGCTCAAGGGCGAGGAATTGCTGGCCTTCGGCCATTTCAACCATCTCGACAAGACCATACAGCAGGATCAGTTGGAGCTGCTCCTGCGCGGGTGACGCAGCGAAGCGGCCCGTTCAAGACGGGCTGACGCGCCCTGTCTCGCGAGTGGTGCGGGCTTGCCGGTGCTCCGGCTTCCTCACGAACTTCTGCAGGCCATTAGCCGCTAGGTTTTTACGGCCGCGGCCGTGCGCGCGCCTTTCTCCGTTCCATTTCCATACACACGCGTTGGATTCCGTGCACAACTGGGACAAAATCGTCATAGGGGTGGCGCAAAGGCCGCATTGACGTTAAGCGTGCAGCAACCGACCTGCAACCAGAGGTAGATTTCATGAGTACATATGGCAATGATCCGATCGTCATCGTCGGCGGCATGCGGACAGCGATGGGCGGATTTCAGGGCGCGCTCTCCTCGCTCACCGCGCCCCGCCTCGGCGGCGAGGCCATCAAGGCGGCTCTTTCGCAAAGCGGCGTCGCCCCGTCCAGCGTCAGCGAAGTGCTGATGGGCTGCGTTCTTCCCGCCGGACAGGGCCAAGCACCCGCCCGGCAGGCTTCGCGGGCCGCCGGTCTGCCCGATTCGGCACCGTGCACGACCGTCAACAAGATGTGCGGGTCAGGCATGAAGACCGTGATCATGGCTTATGAGGCGCTCCACGTGCGCCCCGGCGACATCTTCGTCGCGGGCGGCATGGAGAGTATGACGAACGCGCCCTACCTTCTCCCCAAGGCGCGCGGCGGCTACCGGCTTGGGCATGGGAAGGTTATGGATTCGATGTTTCTCGACGGTCTGGAGGACGCCTACGAACCGGGGCGGCTGATGGGCACTTTCGCCGAGGATACGGCGGCGAAGTATGGCTTCAGCCGCAAGGACCAGGACGATTTCGCCATCGCGTCTCTGCAGCGCGCGACCCGCGCCAATACCGATGGTAGTTTCGCGGGTGAAATCGCCGCCGTCACTGCGGGGCCCGCCAAGGCACCGGTCACCGTGGACAAAGACGAACAGCCTTTCACCGCCAAACCGGACAAAATCCCCACGCTCAAGCCAGCCTTCCGCGAGGGCGGCACGGTGACGGCGGCCAATTCCAGTTCGATTTCCGACGGCGCCGCAGCCCTGGTCCTCATGCGCGAGAGCGAGGCGCAACGCCGCGGTCTGAAGCCCATCGCCAAGATCATCGGCTGCGCCGGGCATGCCCAGGAACCGGCATGGTTCACGACCGCCCCCGTTGGCGCCATCCGCAAGCTTTATGAGGCGACGGGGTGGAAATCTACGGACGCCGACCTGTACGAAATCAACGAAGCGTTCGCCGTCGTCACTATGGCGGCCATGCGCGACCTCAGCCTGTCGCACGATATCGTCAATGTGAATGGCGGCGCCTGCGCGCTCGGCCACCCCATCGGTGCATCGGGAGCGCGCATCGTCGTGACGCTCATGAATGCTCTGCGGAAGCGCGGAGGACGCCGCGGCATAGCGGGAATCTGCATCGGCGGCGGCGAAGCCACGGCGCTCGCAATCGAGATGTATTGAGCTTCGCCGTCCCGAAAGGGCCGCGCGTCAGTCCCCGGATCCGGACCGCCTCGGAAATGAGGGCAGGTGCGCGGCCCTAACCCGAAGTTTTCACTTGGTATTACTTAGAACGCCTTACGGCGCACCGATTTTGTGTGGTTTGGGCGTCACAAATGTGTCCATGTAACCCTCTTGCGCTATCTCGCAAATCAGTGCATGGTGGCGGCCATGTTCATCGAGCGGGTGCCAAATCGAACTTCGCCGCCGGCCATCCTCATTCGCGAGAGCTTTCGCGAGGGGAAAGTGGTTAGGAAACGCACGCTTGCCA
>JBNKDX010000258.1:0-4138 GCA_050288485.1 Rhodomicrobiaceae bacterium
CGAGATCGCGTTTGCCGCCGACCGCTCTTACATGCTCGTCGGCCAGATGCAGGGCGACAATCGGGAGCTTGCTGCAGTCATGCTCACGAGCGCGAATTTCGGCCCCTATCCGATGGTCAACGGGCTGACGCGGCTCGTCACGCGCTTCCTCGGCGAGCCGGAGAGCGTGGACGCCGCCGCCGGGCTCAAGGGCGAGAAGCTCGATGCGGATGCCGCCGAGGCCGCCGGTCTCGTGACCTTCGCCCGCGACGACATCGACTGGGAGGACGAGCTGCGCGTGTTCCTCGAAGAGCGCACCAGCTTTTCCCCCGATGGTCTGACCGGCATGGAGGCGAATCTGCGCTTCCCCGGTCCGGAGACCATGGAGTCGAAGATCTTTGCCCGGCTGACGGCCTGGCAGAACTGGATCTTCCAAAGACAGAACGCGGTCGGCCCGGAGGGCGCGCTGCGCCGCTACGGCACCGGCCGGAAGCCCGTCTACGACATGCGGCGGGTATGAGGGGCAGTCCTTAATCTGACGCCGGGCATCCGCCCGGCCGTCCGGCCCGCTTGGAGCGACGCTTGCGGGTCGCGATCAGTAAACACCGCTCCGCGGGCCCCGGGTACCAAACTTTGAGTGGGGCACCCGGGGCCCGCGGCCAAGCGGGCAATCCGCCAGCGCGGATGCGCTGGCCCAGCATAAAGAGGAAACACCCATGGACCTGATCAACGTCGATTACTCGACCAAAATTCCGAACAATGTCGGGCTGACCGAGGACCGCCAGGTGCTGCGCGCGCTCGAAGGCTGGCACCCCGGCTATCTCGACTGGTGGCAGGACATGGGGCCGGAGGGCTTCCAGGAGGCGCTCGTCTATCTGCGCACCGCGGTGTCGGTCGATCCCAAGGGCTGGGCGAAGTTCGACTATGTCCGTATGCCCGAATATCGCTGGGGCATCCTGCTGGCGCCGCAGGAGGAGGGCCGCAAGGTCAATTTCGGCGAGCATCTCGGCGAGCCCGCGTGGCAGGACGTGCCCGGCGAATACCGCGCCATGCTGCGCCGCCTGATCGTCATCCAGGGTGACACCGAACCGGCCTCCGTCGAGCAGCAGCGCCATCTGGGCAAGACCGCGCCGTCGCTTTACGACATGCGCAACCTGTTCCAGGTGAATGTCGAGGAAGGCCGCCATCTGTGGGCGATGGTCTACCTCCTGCACAAATATTTCGGCCGCGACGGGCGCGAGGAAGCCGACGCGCTCCTGGAACGCCGCTCGGGCGACGCCGATAAGCCGCGCATGCTCGGCGCCTTCAACGAGGCGACGCCGGACTGGCTGTCCTTCTTCATGTTCACCTTCTTCACCGACCGCGACGGCAAGATGCAGCTCGAAAGCCTCGCGCAATCCGGCTTCGATCCGCTGTCGCGGTCTTGCCGCTTCATGCTGACGGAGGAGGCGCATCACATGTTCGTCGGCGAGACCGGCGTTGGCCGCACAATCTTGCGCACCTGCGAGGCGATGAAGGCGGCGGGCATCGAGGATCCGTACGATATCGAGCGCATCCGGGCGCTGGGCGTGATCGACCTGCCGACCGTGCAGAAGAAGCTGAATACGCATTATCCGCTCACGCTTGATTTGTTCGGCGCGGAGATCTCGACGAATGCCGCCAATTTCTACAATGCGGGGCTGAAGGGGCGCTTCCAGGAAACCAAGATCGACGACGATCACCGGCTGACGGACTCCACCTATCCGGTCCTCAAGCTGGTCGATGGCGAAATCCGCCGCGTGGACGAACCGGCGCTGACCGCGCTCAATATGCGCCTGCGCGACGACTACTCCGAGGACTGCGCCGGGGGTGTCGGGCGCTGGAACAAGATCATCGAGAAGGAAGGCATCGGCTTCCAGCTCAAGCTGCCGCATGTCGCCTTCAACCGCCGCATCGGCGAGTTCCAGAACGTCCATGCGACGCCGGATGGCAAGCTCCTCAGCGACGCCGAGTGGGACAAGGTCCGTGACGACTATCTGCCGTCCAAGGACGATGGCGCATATATCGACAACCTGATGGAGACCGAGGTTGAGCCGGGCAAGTATGCGGGCTGGATCGCCGCGCCGAAAGTGGCCATCGACAACAAGTCCGGCGATTTCGAATACGTCAAGATCGAGGACTGAGGCGCGATGACCTGGAGGCCGCCCCTCGTGGCCTCCCTCTCGCCCGCGCGCCGCGACGAGCAGGAGCACCGATGAACGCCCCTGAAACACTTTTCACCAAGCAGCATCTCATCGATCCGGAGATCTGCATCCGCTGCAACACCTGCGAGGAGACCTGCCCCGTCGATGCCATCACGCATGACGGGTCGAACTACGTCGTCGACGCAGCGAAGTGCAATTTCTGCCTCGACTGCGTTGCGCCCTGCCCGACGGGCGCCGTGGACAACTGGCGCGTGGTGCGGACCGTCCATTCGCTGGAGGCGCAGTTCGGCTGGAGCGAGCTGCCCGTGCAGGAAGAGGCGAACGGCTACGGTGCGGAGGCGCTGCCCGAGGCGTTCGATACCGAGGCTGAGGAAATCCTCGCCCGGGCGCATGCGGGGACGGGCGGCAAGTCCGTCGCGCCGCCGAGCGCCGCCAAGCCGTCCGTCAATCTCTACAACCGCAACAGACCGGCCGTGGCCACCGTCACCGGCAATTTCCGGCTGACCGCTGCCGACGCCGACAACGATGTTCGCCACATCATTCTCAATTTCGGCGATACGCCGTTTCCCTTCCTCGAAGGGCAGAGCATCGGCGTCATCCCGCCGGGTACGGATGCGAACGGCGAGCCGCACCGCGTCCGCCTCTATTCGGTGGCGAGCCCGCGCCATGGCGAGAAGCCGAACACCAACAGCCTGGCGCTGACCGTCAAGCGCGAGCCGCAGGGGCTGTGCTCCAACTATCTCTGCGACCTGCCGAAGGGTGCGAAAGTCGAGGTCACCGGCCCGTTCGGCGCGACGTTCCTGATGCCGAACGACGTTTCCGCCAACATCATCATGATCTGCACCGGCACCGGCTCGGCGCCGTTTCGCGGCTTCACCGAATGGCGGCGGAGAATGATGCCGTTCTTTGCTGGCCGCGATCAGGAGCGACGCTTGTCTGGTCGCGATCAGCAAGACATCGCTCCAAGCATCGCGGCGAACTCACCCAGCCGGATGGTATTGTTTTTCGGCGCGCGACGCCCGGAGGAACTGCCCTATTTCGGTCCGTTGCAGAAGGTGCCGGAGACGCTGCTTGCCAAGCATTTCGCCTACTCGCGCCTGCCGGGCGAGCCGAAGGTCTATGTGCAGGACGTCATGCGGCGCGAGGCGGGCATGCTTGGCGAGTTGATGAAATCGCCGGACACGCATGTTTTCGTCTGCGGCCTGAAAGGCATGGAGGAAGGCGTCGACGCTGCGCTCGACGATATCAGCCGCGGCGTAGGGATCGACTGGGCGGGCTTGCGCGCCGGGATGCGGGCGGGCGGGCGCTATCATGTGGAGACATATTGAAGGGGCGACGGCGGCTGCGCGCTATGCGCACGCCGACGTAAAAGATCGTCTCGACCGCGCGGGGAATAAGCGCGAAGCTGGTTACCGGGATTTCGGGACTGCAATCTGAAATTCGGGGGCTTCCGGCGGCAGCCAAAGAACAAAAGCCGGGGCCTCGATGGCACAGGGAGGAAGCCATGAGTACAATGGAAGCACGGGCGTCGAGCCCGGCGTATCGCTTCGCGCCGACGCAACCCCAGCGGCTTTTCGCCGAACCCGCCGTGACCCGCGACCGGCGCGCGGACGGGTCATGCATTCTGCGCAACTGTCAGCCGCTCCAGCCCTATGCGCGCTGCACGGGCGACTGGCTCGTCTACTGGGCGGAAAGCTGGCCGCTGCGCACTTTTCTCGCCGAACGGCGCGCGTCCGGTGCGCCCGGGTGGGACATGCTCACCTATGCCGAAACGCTGGGGAAGGTGGAGGCTATCGGCGCCTGGATGCTGCGTTGCGGCCTGAACACGGAACGCCCCGTCGCCGTCCTTTCCGACAACTCCATTGCGCACGCGCTGATCTCGCTCGCCGCGCAGCATGTGGGGGTACCGGTCGCGTCGGTCTCGCCCGCCTATTCGCTGATGTCGAAGGATCACGGCAAGCTGAAGAGCATCATCT
>JBNKDX010000259.1:0-4134 GCA_050288485.1 Rhodomicrobiaceae bacterium
TGGCCCAGGAAAAACGCCTCAACCAGTACAAGATTTACGCCGCCCGGGCCTTTGCCCTGGCCAACAAGCTCGACCAGATCAAGCTGGATTCGCCCAACCCGCGCCTGGGCATCATCACCACCGGCAAGAGCTACCAGGACACCGCCGAGGCGCTCGACCTCCTCGGGATCGACGAGACGAAGGCGGCCGAATGCGGCGTGCGGCTGTACAAGGTCGCGGTGCCCTGGCCCCTGGAGCCGGAGGGCGTATCGCGGTTCGCAAACGGTCTCGACCTCATCGTGGTGGTCGAGGAGAAGCGTGCGCTCATCGAGACGCAGGTCAAAGAGCAGCTTTACGGCCGCGCGAACGCTCCCGCGATCATCGGCAAACGTGATGAGGGGGGCGAATGGCTGTTCCCGGCGAAGGGCGCGCTGGAGCCGGTGCAGATCGCGCTGGCGCTTGCGCGGCGCATGCTGGCCCGGGCGGATCTCCCCGAAATCCGCTCGCATGTCGGCGAACTCGAAGCCGCCGCGCGGCACGCCAGGGCTACGCAGTCCGTCGCCGAGCGCATTCCCTATTTCTGCGCGGGCTGTCCGCACAACTCGTCCACCATCGTGCCGGAAGGCGCGCGGGCTTATGCCGGCATTGGCTGCCACTACATGGCGCAGTGGATGGATCGCGGAACGGAAGGCTTCACACAGATGGGAGCCGAGGGCGCGAACTGGATCGGCGAGGCGCGGTTCTCGAAACGCCGCCACGTTTTCCAGAATCTCGGCGACGGCACCTTCATCCATTCGGGCAGCCTTGCCGTGCGGGCGGCGGTCATCGCGGGCGTGAACGTGACCTTCAAGCTGCTTTACAACGACGCCGTTGCCATGACCGGCGGTCAGCCGCTCGACGGCGCGATGACACCGCAGAGAATGGCCCACGCCATGGCGGCGGAGGGTGTGAGACACATCGCGGTCGTCTCCGATGAGCCATCGCGTTTCGCCCGCGCCGATTTCCCGGCGGGCGCGCGCATCGCCCATCGCGACGAGCTGGACAGGGTGCAGGCCGATCTCGCCGTCATCGACGGCGCGACGGCGCTCATCTACGTGCAGACCTGCGCGGCGGAGAAGCGGCGGCGGCGCAAGCGCGGCGCCTATCCGGACCCCGAACAGCGCATTCTCATCAACGAACTGGTATGTGAGGGCTGCGGCGATTGCGGCCAGCAGTCGAACTGTGTGGCCATCGAGCCGGTCGAGACCGAATTCGGGCGCAAGCGCAGCATCGATCAGGACGGCTGCAACAAGGATTTCACCTGCGTCAAGGGCTTCTGCCCGGCCTTCGTGACGGTCCATGGCGGTGTGCGCAAGAAGGGCGTGCGCCGCATCTCGGTGCAGGATGCCGCCCGCGTCAATCCGCCGAAACCGGAGCTGGCTTCGCTCGGCCGCCCCTATTCGATGGTGATCACCGGTACGGGCGGCACGGGGGTGGTGACGGTGGGCGCCATTCTCGGCATGGCCGCGCATATCGAGGGCAAGGCGGCAGGCGTCATCGACATGTCGGGGCTGGCGCAGAAGGGCGGGCCGGTCGCGGTGCATGTCCGCATCGCGCGCGAGCCGGAGGAGATCAACGCCATCCGTGCTTCGTCTGCCGGGGCCGACCTCGTCGTGGGTGGCGATCTGGTCGTGGCGGGGGCGGGCAAGGTGCTAGGCGTGGTGCGGGGCGGCCGCACGTCCGTCGTCGCCTCCAGCCACGAGACGATGACCGCGGGGTTCACGCACTCGCCCGACCTGGCGATCCCCACTGCGGCGGTGCGGCGCGCGCTCGAAGAGCGGGCCGGGCTTGCCGCGTGCAGCTTCCTGGATGCGCAGAAATACGCCGAGGCGCTGACCGGCAACCGGGCGATGTCCAACATTCTGCTTGTCGGCTTTTCCTATCAGAAGGGACTTCTGCCACTGTCGGCCGAGGCGATCAACGAGGCCATCCGCCTCAACGGCGTCTCCGTGCATGCCAATCTGCAGGCATTCCGCTGGGGCCGGTCGCTTGCTCACGACATGGATGGAGTTGCCACGCTCGTTGACAAGGCTGCGCAGCCGCTGGACGGCGAGGGGCTGTCGCGCTCGCTCGACGAGGCGATCGCGCGCCGCGCGCGTTTTCTGACCGGCTATCAGGACACGGCCTACGCGGATCGCTATCTCCAGCGCGTGGAGGCGATCCGCGCTCTGGAGACGGCGAGGGTTCCCGGCGGCGAGGCGCTGGCCTGGGCTGTCGCGCGGGGCTATTTCAGGTTGCTCGCCGTCAAGGACGAGTATGAGGTCGCGCGGCTGTTTACGGACGAGTCCTTCGAGCGCCAGCTCGCCCGGTCATATGAGGGCAGCTACCGGCTTGAATACCATCTCGCGCCGCCATTCATCGCCCAGCTCGACCCCGCCACGGGCCGCCGGCGCAAAATGAGCTTCGGGCCATGGATGCGGACGGCGTTCCGTTTGCTGGCGAAGATGAAAGGTCTGCGCGGATCGGCCTTCGACATTTTCGGTTACACGGAGGAGCGCAGGGCCGAGCGCAGGCTGATCGCGGAATATGAGACCCTGCTGGACGAGATCGGCGATTTGCTGCAGCCCGAAACGCATGGTCTGGCGGCGGCCCTGGCGGGGCTGCCCGAGCGCATCCGCGGTTTCGGCCCGGTCAAGATGGCGGCGATCGAGGCGGCGAAACTGCGCGAGGCGGAGCTTCTCACTGCGATACGCAGTGTACCGCCGGGTAAGCAGAAGGCGGCTTGATGCGCGAGGTTGGCGCGCCACCGACATGCCCAAGTCTGCCGCCGTGCTCGGCCGAACAGAAGAATATCCCTTCGGGTTTGCTGCAAGATGCGCCGATTATGCAAGAAGTACTGTAGTATTATTATTCTAATGAAGATGACTTCTCAGCCTATTATTCGTTAGTCAGAAGCTCCTTCACCATCCCGCTTACTTTAGTCATGTCGAGCTGTCCGGCGTATTTCGCCTTCAGCTCGTTCATGACCTTCCCCATATCCTTGATGCTGCTTGCACCAAGCGCGGCGATGATGGATTTGATCGCGTCCCGTGCTTCGTCAGCGCTCATTTGCTTCGGCAGGAACTGCTCGACGACGGCGATCTCCGCGGTTTCCTTGTCCACGAGATCCTGACGCCCGCCCGCCTTGAACTGCTCGATCGACTCGCGCCGCGACTTGATCAGCCCCTGCAGGAGGTTGAGGATCTCCTGGTCGCTGATCTGCTGATCCCCGCGCGCCCGTGCGACGTCGATGTCCTTCTGCTTGATCGCCGCGCCGATCATGCGCAGCGTCGATAGCGCCGCCGCATCCTTAGCGCGCATGGCCGTCTTCAGCGATTCTCCGATTCTGTCCCGCAGCATGACTTCACTTCCCTTCAAATTGGCGGCGCCGCCGCCCGAGAGCTGCCGATTGATAGCATGTCTGCCGCGTGATTTCCGAGGAAGATCGGCGGCGCGCGGCGCGGCTTCCCCAGCGTTCGCCCCGCGCCCGGCGCGATTTCCATAAAACTGTATGCATCTTCAGAGCATTTCCTTTGGGTTTCTTGATCATAGTGCACGGCAGCGGAGGAAGAATAAGCCCATGATGCCGACCGAGTGCGCAGTAATCGTCATCGGCGCGGGGCCCTGCGGTCTGATGCTTGCCAACGAGCTGGGCCGCCGGGGGGTTCCGGTCGTGCTCGTGGACGACGAAGCAGGGACCACGGTCAAGCCGCAGGCCTGCGCCACGCAGGCGCGCACCATGGAGCATTACCGCCGTCTCGGTTTTGCCGCCGAACTGCGCGCGCTGGGTCTTCCCGAGGATTATCCGACCGATATCGCCTATTTCACCCGCTTCGCCAAATACGAACTGGCGCGGCTTCCCCTGCCGTCGTCGGCCGAGGCGGTCAAGCCTACGCGCAGGCTTCAGGCCGGATCGTGGAGCGCGGCGGAATTGCCCCACCGCGTGTCGCAGCGCTGGGTCGAGGAAATCCTGCTCAAGCACGCCCTCGAATTCCCGTCCAACTCGATCCAGTTCAATCAGAAGCTGATGAGTTTCACCGACGACGGCTCCGGTGTGACGGCGGAAATCAGAGGTACGGCCGACGGGCGGCGTCAGGTCGTGCGTGGCCAGTATCTCGTCGGCGCCGACGGAGCGCG
>JBNKDX010000260.1:0-4116 GCA_050288485.1 Rhodomicrobiaceae bacterium
GTCGGCTTCGACCCCGCCGAGGATCGCCGCCGTCACACCGTCTCCGCTGGCGGTGTCGTCGTCGTCACGGAAGGCGAAGAGTGCTTCATCGATCCGCAGTTCGCCGGCGCTCCGCACTGATTCCAGTCGTCACACTGAACACTTTCACAGGAGTCACAAAATCATGACCACGATTGTTTCCATTACCGGTCGCGAGATTCTCGACAGCCGCGGCAACCCCACCGTCGAAGTCGATGTGATCCTCGAAGACGGGACGCTGGGCCGCGCGGCCGTGCCGTCTGGGGCCTCGACCGGCGCGCATGAGGCGCACGAACTGCGCGATGGCGGCGAGCGCTGGCTCGGCAAGGGCGTGGAGAAGGCGGTGGAGGCCGTCAACGGCGAGATCCTCGACGCCATCGGCGGCATGGAGGCCGAGGAGCAGCGCCGCATCGACGACACGCTGATCATGCTCGACGGCACGCCGAACAAAAGCCGCCTGGGCGCCAACGCCATTCTCGGCGTCTCGCTGGCGGTGGCCAGGGCCGCGGGCGACGCGTCGGGCCTGCCGCTCTACAACTATCTCGGCGGCGTGAATGCGCGCGTGCTGCCGGTGCCGATGATGAATATTCTCAACGGCGGCAAACACGCCGACAATAATGTCGATCTGCAGGAGTTTATGATCATGCCGGTCGGCGCGGAAAGCTTCGCCGAGGGGCTGCGGATGGGCGCGGAGGTGTTTCACAACCTTCGCAAGCTGCTCAAGGAGGGCGGGCATAGCGTCAATGTCGGCGACGAGGGCGGTTTCGCGCCGAACCTGAAATCCGCCGACGAAGCGCTGGGCTACATCGCGCGCGCGGTGGAGAAGGCGGGCTACAAGCTCGGCGAGGATGTCTATCTGGCGCTCGACTGCGCCTCGACGGAGTTCTTCCGCGACGGCAAATACGTCCTGGAGGGCGAGGGCAAGACGCTGGAGCCGGGAGCGCTCGCGGAGATGTATGCCGGGCTGATCCAACGCTACCCGATCGTTTCCATCGAGGATGGTTTGGCTCAAGACGACTGGGCGAGCTGGCAGTTGATGGTAACCGAAATGGGCGATCGCATCCAGATCGTCGGCGACGACCTCTTCGTGACCAATGTCGAACGTCTGCAGCAGGGCATCGACCGCCGCGCCGCTAACGCCATCCTGGTGAAGGTCAATCAAATTGGCACGCTAAGCGAAACGCTCGACGCCGTGAGCATGGCGCAGCGTGCGGCATGGGGCGCCGTGATCTCGCACCGCTCGGGCGAGACGGAGGATTCGACGATCGCCGACATCGCCGTGGCGACGAACGCGGGGCAGATCAAGACAGGATCGCTGTCGCGCTCCGACCGGCTGGCGAAATACAATCAGCTTTTGCGCATCGAGGAGGAACTGGACGCGACAGCCGTCTATGCTGGCCGCTCGGTGCTGGCTCGGCGGTAACATTGTGAAGGTATGACGCAAAAAAGGGAGCATATGCGCTCTAGCGCGGGGAGGTGTTGCCGCATCTTCCCGCGTCTTTGTGTAGTGGGGTTGCGGAGGGCACGCTATGCGGAAGCTGTACAAGCGTTCGGAGACGGGGGAGATCGTCGAGTACTTTGAAGCGTGGCACGACGACCAACTGGGGTTCATCACGCAACATTTCGGCACGCTCGGCACCAAGGGCGCAGTTCTCCGGCACAGTCTGGAGAGCGGCGAGACTGGAACTGACGGCATTAATCGGGTGTTGCAGGGGCCGCTGGCGGAGGGCTTTGGCGAAGTTGGCGATGATGAGGTTGACTGGCTCATCGTCGAATACGCCGTCGATGGGTTCGGGACGGCAGATGATCTGAAGATGCGGCACAATCTTGAGGACAAACTTAACGAAATCCTTGGCTGGACCGGCCTCGGGCATTGTGACGGCGGCAGCATCGGGTCAGGTACGATGGAAGCCGCGTGTCCGGTCGTGAATTTCGAGATTGCGCAGCAGGTCGTTGCCAAAGCCCTCGCTGACGGTCCGTTTTCCGGCTACACGCGCATTTATCGCGAAGAACGTGATTAAAATCGCTGAAGGCGGCGCATAACGGCGCGGCTTGCTCTTATGCCCTTGCTGCGGAGAACCCCGGCCATGACTGAAGACGACATCCTCAAGGAATTCACCGACGCAGGAGCGCTGTTGCGCGGGCATTTCATCCTTTCATCCGGCCTGCACAGCGACACCTACCTGCAGTGCGCGCGCGTGCTCATGGACGCGCGGCGGGCGGAACGGCTCTGCGGCGCGCTGGCGGCGAAAATCCGTGGCGGGGGCGGTCCGGCTATCGGCCTCGTGGCGTCGCCTGCCATGGGCGGTGTCGTCGTTGGGTACGAAATGGGCCGCCAGCTCGGTATACCATCCATATTCTTCGAACGCGTCGAGGGACGTTTCCAGCTTCGCCGCGGCTTCGCCATCGAGCCGGGCGCACGCGTGCTTATGGTAGAGGACGTGGTTACCACCGGCCTGTCCAGCCGCGAATGCATCGAGGCCATTACGCGCGAGGGCGGGGAGACGGCGGCGGCGGCGTGTCTCGTTGACCGCTCGGGCGGCGCCGCGGAGCTGGGCGTGCCGCTGACACCGCTTCTAAAGCTCGACATCCGCAATTACCCGGCGGACGCTCTGCCGCCCGAACTTGCTGCAATCCCCGCCGTTAAACCCGGCAGCCGTGGCTTGAAGTAGCGTTGGTCAATTCTTGACAACATGGCCCCCGCGTTGTGGACAACCTGCGGCGGTGGTGTAACTTGCTCGCGGCGGCTTGAAAATGCGCCGTCTCAACCGCCCGGCCACGCATGAGCAACGACGAAACAGACGAGGATACCGCCCCCGCGCCGGCAAAGGACACCGGACCGCAGGTCATACAGCGTTATCTGAAGCACCTCGGCGCATCCCCCGGCGTCTACCGCATGATGGATGCGAAAGGCGAGGTGCTTTACGTCGGCAAGGCGCGCAACCTGCGAAACCGCGTCCAGAGTTACACGCGCCTCAGCGGCCAGTCGAACCGCATCGCGCGCATGATCGCGGCAACCGCGTCGATGGAGTTCATCACCACATCGACGGAATCGGAAGCGCTGCTGCTCGAAGCGAACCTGATCAAGCGCTACCGCCCGTATTTCAACGTGCTGATGCGGGACGACAAATCGTTCCCCTATATTCTGATTTCGCGCGAGCACGACGCGCCGCAACTCCGCAAACACCGCGGGGCGCGCTCGCTGCGCGGCGAGTATTTCGGGCCTTTCGCTTCCGCGGGCGCGGTGAACCGCACCATCACCATGCTGCAGCGGGCGTTCTTGCTGCGCACCTGCTCCGACGCGGTTTTCGAAAGCCGCACGCGGCCATGCCTGCTCTATCAGATCAAGCGCTGCTCGGCGCCATGCACCGGCGAAATTTCGCACGAGGCTTATGGGAAGCTCGTCGACGAAGCGATCCGCTTTCTCAAGGGCAAGACCGACGCTGTGCAGAAGCAGCTCAACACGCTGATGGAGGAGGCGAGCGCGGCCCTGGAATTCGAGCGCGCCGCAAGCTATCGCGACCGGCTGTCGGCGCTGGCTCACGTGCAGGCCGTGCAGGGCATCAATCCGCGCGGCGTCGAGGAGGCGGACGTCTTCGCCGCCCACACCGAGGGCGGGCAGACCTGCATCCAGGTGTTCTTTTTCCGCAGCGGTCAGAACTGGGGCAACCGCGCCTATTTCCCGCGTGCGGACAAAAGCCTGCCGCCCGAGGAGGTGCTGGAGAGCTTCATCGCCCAGTTCTACGACGACAAACCGGCGCCGCGCTGCATCTACCTGTCGCACGAGGTCGCGGAGCGCGGGCTTCTCGCCGAAGCGCTGTCGATCAAGGCCGGACGGAAGGTCGAGATCACCGTTCCGCAGCGCGGCGAAAAACTGGCGCTTGTTACCCACGCGTCCACCAACGCCCGCGAAGCGCTGGGCCGCAAACTCGCCGAAGCGTCGAGCCAGGCGAAACTGCTGGAAAGCGCCGCCGCCGTTTTCGGTCTTCCTGAGCTGCCCTCGCGCATCGAAGTCTATGACAATAGCCACATCCAGGGCGCGAACGCCGTCGGCGCCATGATCGTGGCCGGACCGGAAGGGTTCATCAGGAACCAGTA
>JBNKDX010000261.1:0-4112 GCA_050288485.1 Rhodomicrobiaceae bacterium
CGGCGAAAGCAAGCCACTCGTCGTAGGCCTCGCGCCGGGAAGCGTCTTTCAGGGCCTCATAAGCGGTATTGATGAGCTTGAACTGCTCGGCCGCAGCATCGCTGGGGTTGAGATCGGGATGGAATTCCTTCGCGCGCTCGCGAAAGGCCTGCTTGACCGCGTCGTCGTCGGCATCCCTGCCGACGCCCAGTATTGCGTAATAATTTGTAGCACTCATAACAGCTTGCCGCTCTCGCCGCCCCGAAAATGCATCGACCTTGACGAGTTTCGTCCTAAAATGAGCCGAACGCCGTGCGTCTGCAACTTGCCGCGTCAATATAACCGGACGCTGCCGGAACGCCTTGCGCTTTGGCAGGATAAGTAAAACTACGGCCGAGGCAACCTTCGAGCAGCGACGCTACGAAGCGGCGTGTTCTGGCTGCCGGTCCCACCTAAATGATGCTGTCCTCCGCATCCTTGGCGAATTGCGCCCTCCCGCGCAAGGGCGAAATTGCTTCGACCGCGCCGGGATGCGTCGAAGCCTGCACGGAATGAGCGCTGCACCACAACCGGACAACCCGGCCCGCGAGGTTGCGGCAGGCCGCCCCAATTTGCACCGCCGCCGTCCTATGCTGCAACGCACAAGTGAGACAAAATGCCGCTAAACTTAAGGATAACACTGGGTTTTTAGCCATGTCGAATCGCATAGATGACATGCGAAATGGTGGATTGTGCAATGCGGCATGGTGGGCCATCTTGGATGGTGACGCACGTGATGTGCGGAAGGCCGGTTTCTCCCTCCCTATCGGCCTTCATCTTTTCGCGTCAGTGGTTTTAGCCGCTGACGCTTTTTTTTTGGCGGTCTTGACGGCGGCGGGCGCAGGCGGTAGCGAGCCTGTGTGAGGGGCTTTGTAAGGATTTCGGCCATGCGCGCTCAGCGCCCAACTCATGCAATGGTTCTTGCGGCGGGGTTCGGCCAGCGCATGCGGCCCTTGACCGACAGCGTTCCGAAGCCGCTGATCCAACTCGGCGGGCGCGCGCTCATCGACCGCGTGCTCGACCGGCTCGGCGAAGCGGGCATCCGCGAGGCCGTCGTCAACGTCCATTATCTGGCCGGTCTCGTCGAAGCGCATCTGCGCAGCCGCACGCATCCGCGCATCACCATCTCGGATGAGCGCAACGAACTGCTCGATACCGGCGGAGGTGTGCATAAGGCGCTGCCGCTCCTGGGGGACGGCCCGTTTTTCGTCCATAATTCAGATTCGGTGTGGATCGAACGGAGCGGCAATACCGTGGCGCGGATGATGGACGCATGGAACCCGGCGGCGATGGACGCGCTCGTGCTGCTGGTGCCCGTGGCGTCGAGCCTCGGTTATGACGGGCGCGGCGACTTCCACATGAGCGAGGCGGGGACGCTGTCCTGGCGGAAGGGCGAGGACCGGGCGCCCTATGTCTTTGCCGGCGTGTCGATCAACCATCCGCGCCTGTTCGAGGGAGCGCCCGCGGGCGCGTTTTCGCTGGTCAAACTGTGGAACAAGGCGCTGGACGCGGGCCGCCTTGCCGGGATGCGCCTCGACGGCGTATGGATGCATGTCGGGACGCCGCAGGCGCTGTCGGACGCCGAGCGGCGCCTGAGCGGGCGGGCGGCCTGAACCGGCGATGGACGGGGCTGGGACGAGCACGACCGGCAAAGTTTTCACGATCCCGCCGTCCGCGCCTTTCCTGGATGCGCTGGCTCGCGCCATTCTCGCTGGGAACCTGCCGCGTGATGGCGGTCCGGCGCCCGCTGCCGCCGAGATCGCCGATACACTGATCTATCTGCCGAACCGCGCCGCCTGCCGCGCCATGGCTGGGGCTTTCCTGCGCGCCTCGCCCGGCGGGGCCTCGCTCCTGCCACGCCTGCGGCCATTGGGCAGCGCCGAGGAAGACGCGCTCCTGCTGCTTGCCCAGGATGAAGATGAGGACAGCCCCTGGAGCGATCTGCCTTTCGCCGCGCCGGTGAGCGCGCTCGAACGGCGTATGGTCCTGACGCAACTCATCCTCGCCTGGGTGCGGCAGGGCGGAGCAGGGCGGGGGGGTATATTCGTCGCCGAGACGCCCGCCGCCGCTGCGGAACTGGCGCTCGACCTCATGCGGTTGATGGACGAGGCGCAAACCGAAGGCGCCGATCTGAGCCGAATTCCCGAGTTGCTGCCCGAACGCTTCGCCGGACACGAGCAGCTTTCGCTGGATTTTCTCGACATCGTGTTGAAGGCGTGGCCGGGCTATCTCGCCTCGCAGCGCCTGCTCGATCCCGTCGAGCGCCGCAACCGGGTGATGGCGCTGGAGACGGAACGCCTCGCCAGGGAGCGCCCGGAAACGCCCGTGATCGTTGCGGGCTCCACCGGCAGCTATCCGGCGACCGCCGCCCTCATGCGCGCCGTACTCGATCTGCCGCGCGGCGCCATCGTGCTGCCCGGGGCCGACCTTCGTCTGGATGATGCGGGTTGGGATGCGCTGCCGGAACATCCCGAACACGGGCAGGCGGGTTTCCATCGTCTACTCGAAACGCTGGGCGTCGCGCGCGCCGATGTGGCGGCGGTGCGCGGGACGGAGCCGGGGGGCGCGAGCGCGGCGCGCTCCACCTTCCTCAGCGAAGCGCTGCGCCCGGCGGCGACGCTCGGCCATTGGCCGCATTACATCGCGGCGTCCTCCACCGAGGCCGTCCGTGAGGCGTTCGCCGATGTTTCGCTCATTGCCGCCCCTACGCCCCAGGAAGAAGCTGCCGCCATCGCGCTCATCCTGCGCGACGCGCTGGAGACGCCGGGCAGGACCGCGCATCTCGTCACCCCGGACAGCACTCTGGCCCGGCGCGTCGCATCCGAACTGCGCCGCTGGGACCTCGATATCTGCCCCGGCGGCGAGCCATTGAGCGCAAGCCCAGCGGGCGCGTTTTACGGACTGATCGCGGAAGCGGCGGCGACGGGGGCGCAGATTGCGCTCCTCGGCATCCTGAAACACCCATCGACCCGCCTCGGCCTGACCCCCGAGGAGGTGCAGCGGGCGGCCAGCCTGCTCGAAATCGCCGGCCTTCGCCAGCCCTGGTGCGGCGACGGGCTGGATTCTCTGTCGCGCAGCCTGCATCTCGCGCAGACCGTCAAGCCGCAGCACCGGTCCGTGGGGCTTTTCACCGAGGATGACTGGGCTCTGGCGAGCGATCTTCTGGAGCGGCTGAAAGAGGCGATGCAGCCGCTGACAGGGCTCGCCCGCGCCGGGGCCGTGCCCTTTGCCACCATAGCCAGGGCGCATGCCGAGACCGCGGTGGCGCTCATGCGGGGAGAGGCAGCGGGCGAGGACGAAACGGCGGGCGCGGAGCCATCCCTGGCGGTCTGCGGGGAGTTCATGGCCCTGCTCGCTGGCGACACGCCCGGCCCGAACCTGACCCTCGCCGAATATCCGGCGCTGTTCCGCAGCCTTATCCGGCTGGAGCGGGCGCCTGCGGCCGAACAGATCCACCCCCGCCTGCAAATTTTCACGCCCAACGAGGCGCGGCTTGCGAGCGCGGATGCCGTCATCCTCGCCGGGCTGAACGAGGGGACATGGCCCGGCGCCGCCGAGCCCGGCCCGTGGCTCAACCGAGCCATGCGCGCGGAGCTGGGCTTGCCGCCGCCGGAGCGCCGCATCCGCCTCAGCGCGCACGATTTCTGGCAGGGGATCGCTGCGCCGGAGGTCTATCTGACCCGCGCGCTGAAGGCCGAGGGCACGCCGACCGTGCCGAGCCGCTGGCTGATGCGGATCGAAACGCTGCTGTCGGGGATGGGGCTTGGCGGCATCATGGAGCCGAAACGCCCCTGGCTCGCCTGGGCCGCCGCGCGGAACACCGCTGAACCGGCTCCCAAGCTCCGCGCACCCACGCCCCGTCCGCCGGTGGCTGCGCGCCCGCGCAGTCTGAGCGTATCGGCGATCGAGACGCTGATCGCCAATCCTTACGCCATCTTCGCCCGTCACATCCTGGGCCTCATCCCGCTTGAGCCGCTCGCGTCAGAGCCGGACAATGACGAGCGCGGTCGCCTCATCCACGAGACCCTGCATTTCTTCGCGCGCCGCTACAGCGAGGACCTGCCGCCTGACATCGCGGCTGAACTCATGGCGAT
>JBNKDX010000262.1:0-4107 GCA_050288485.1 Rhodomicrobiaceae bacterium
AAGATCGCCGTCAACGAGGCGCGGGCGAAGGCGCGCGGGCTTTCGCGCTTCGAGCGCTCCGCCGCCTATTTCCCGCATTATGCGCCGCGTTTGCGCCGGTGGCGGCACCTCCTGAGCCTCCGGGACTTCGTCCCCTGGGCCGCGCCGCTCTCCGAAACGCTCACCGGCTTCGCCGCCGACCGGCCCTGGCCACGCCTGCGCGGCCAGCCCTTCGCCAATTCCGGGCCTTTCGGCGAGCCCGATGCGCCCGAATTGCTGCTCTTCCCCGACACTTTCAACAATTATTTTGATCCGGGTACGTTGCGCTCGGCCGCCGACGTCCTCGCCGCCGGCGGTTTCCGCGTCGTCCCGCTTCTGCCGCCGGAAGGCGAGCGACCCTACTGTTGCGGAAGGACTTTTCTCGAAGCCGGTCTGATCGGCGAAGCCCGCGCGGAGGCCCGGCGTCTGATCACGGCAGCCGCGCCCCATATCGCGCGAGGGGTTGCATTCGTAGGCCTTGAGCCGTCCTGCCTGTTGACGATCCGTAATGAATTCACCACCATCTATGGCTTGGCGGAGGCAGAGGAACTCAAACGCAACACTATGCTTTTCGAAGAGCTGATCACGGGCGCCGCCGCTGCCAGCGCGATCAGGCCCCATTTGCGCAAGATCGAGGCCGACGCGCTGTGCGTGGGACACTGCCATCAGCACGCCTCCGGCGCCGCCGCCGCCGCGAAGGACGCCGCCGCGCTCGTGCCCGGACTGACGATCGTCGAAGCGCCGGCCGCCTGCTGCGGCATGGGGACATCGTTCGGCTATGCGCCGGACACCGTCTCGCTCTCCCTGCAAATGGGCGAAGCCGCCTTATTTCCGCAGATCCGCAGCACCGGACGCGACACGCTCATCGTCGCAGACGGCTTTTCCTGCCGGACGCAGATCCTGCACGGCACCGGCCGCACCGCAAGACATACCGCGGTGCTTCTGAAGCTGTCCCTTGCCGCGCGCGAGAAATTCGGAGCCGCCGGGGACGGCAAGGACAGCGCTTCGGCCAAGCGCCTGCTGCGCCTGCGCCGTCAGTACTTCAGGTAAGGTGAACACCCATGGACGCAATCGGACGGCAGTCACTGCATGACGAGCTTTTCGCCCGGCTGCGCAAGCTGATCGTCTCGGGAGAACTGGCGCCGGGCAGCAAAATCCCCGAGCGCGAATTGTGCGAGCGCTTCGGCGTGTCGCGGACGCCTCTGCGCGAGGCCATCAAAGTGCTCGCCGCCGAAGGGCTGGTCCGGCTGGAACAGCACCGGGGCGCGATCGTCGCGGAAATGGAGCCCGCGCAGCTTGATGAGCTTCTGCCGATCTCGGCGGCTATCGAAGCGCTGAGCGGCAGACTGGCCTGCGAGCACATAACGAATGAGGAGATCGCCGCCATCCGCGCTTTGCACGACCGCATGATGGCCGCTCACCGCGCTGGCGATGAAAGCGCCTTTTTCGCCTGCAACCATAAGATTCACGAGAGCATCCTCGCCGCGGCGCGCAACCCGCTCCTGTCGGCGGTCTACGACGCGACGTTTTTCAGGGTCGGACGGGCGCGCCTGAGGCCGCTCCTCACACCGGAAATTCTCGCCCAGGCGCTGGCCGACCACGAGGACATCATCGCGGCGCTCGAAGCGCGGAACGGCGACCGCCTCGCGCTGCTTCTCAAGCGGCATATCGAGACGCTGTTCGACGCCTACCGGAAGGCCTGGACCGCGAACGGCGCCGGTTGATCGCGGCGGCGTAAGGGGTTGCCCCGTCATATTAATGTTTCCCAGGATCGCGTAGTATCGCGCCGCGGCGCGCGGATTGGCCGCCGCACCCATGCTGTCATGCCGGAAAAGCGGAGCTGGCAGCCGAAAACTCGTGTTGTCCCGCCACCACCAACCTGCTTTGTCTGGCGGCGTCGGCTGCTTTCGGGATCGTTGCTCATGCTTGTAAAAACGCCGCCCGCATCTTCCGAGGATCTCACGCTGCCCGACGGGCGTATGCTCGGCTATGCGGAATATGGCGCGCCCGACGGCCTGCCGCTGATCGGCTTTCACGGCACGCCGGGCTCGCGGTTCATGTTCCGCCTCGCGCACCGGCACGCAGCCGAGCTGGGCCTGAGGCTGCTGGCGCCGGAGCGGCCGGGTTTCGGCCTGTCCGCCTTTCACCGCGGGCACACGCTTTCGACCTACGCAGCCGACATCGCCGCCTTCGCCGATGCGCTGGGCGTCGAACGCTTCGCAGTGGCGGGCGTGTCCGGCGGGGCGCCCTGCGCGAGATGCGGATATTCTCGCAGCGCTGGAACATCCCGTTCGGCGACATCGAGGCGCCCGCCTTCCTCTGGCAGGGGACGGCGGACCGCAACGTCCCGGCGGCGGCGGCCTTCCGGCTCGGCGAACTGATCCCCTCCTGCCGGGTGACGCGCATCGAGAAGGGCGGGCACTACTGGATTTTCGACAACATAGAAACGGTGCTGGCGACCGTAGCCAGGGCGGCGCGCGGCGAAGCGGCCTGCTCACCCGGCTCCCTTCAGCCCGGCGGCGAGCGTCACGTAAGCTTCGCCGTCTATATCCAGTGGATAACGAGTGCAAAGACACCGGAACAACCGGTCAAGGGAGAAAGATGTCCGAGGGCTATTCTATCGAGATCGGCGGCGAGATCGTCGGGATCATCGTCCGCAACGAGGGCGAACGCGAATTCTGCTTTCACTCGGCGGTCGAGGGCTTCGAGTCCCTGGACGGCCGGAGATTCCGGTCGGCGTCCGCAGCCGAACGCGCCGCCCGTCGGCACAGGACGAAAGGGATGCCGCGCGCGCGCCCTTTCCGGATCAGAACGGCGGCGTGAGGCGTCACAGCCCCTGCCGCAGGCGGGCCAGCACCTTCAAACCCGCGTAGCCGTCGGCGGGCTTCAATCCCGCCTTCTTCTGGAACGCGCGGACAGCGCGCATCGTGTCCGCTCCCACGCGGCCGTCGGCGCCGCCGGTATCGAAGCCGAGCGCGGTCAGGCGGCGCTGGATCTCCTGCAACTCCGCCACCGTCGGAGCCCGCTCGCCACCCGGGAACTGCCGGACGAACGCGCCTTCACCCTTGATGCGGTCGCCGAGGTGGACGATGGCCAGCGTGTAATTGTCGGAGGGGTTGTAGGACCTGATCGCCTTGAAATTGCGCGTCACCAGGAACACCGGGCCGCCCGAAACCGGCCGCCAGAGCCGCGCCCGTTCGGCAGGCCGGGGAAACGGCTTGCCGTCGGCGCGTTTGACGCCCGCCTTCATCCAGGAGGCGATAGAACGCCAGCGTCCGCCCCTGATCTTCCCCGGCAGCTTGACCTCATAGCCCCAGCCTTCGCCGCGCCGGTAGCCGCCGCGCTCCAGAAGATAGCGCGCCGTCCCCGCCAGGGCGTCGTCCGGCGCGCCGAAAGGCGAGATGCGCCCGTCACGGTCGAAATCGACGCCCATGTTCAGCCAGACCTCGGGCATCCACTGGGTGTGGCCCATTGCGCCCGCCCATGACCCCATCATTTCCTGTGGCTTCGCCCAGCCGCGCTGGACGATGACAAGCGCGTTGAGAAGCTCCTTTTCCCAATAGCGGCGGCGGCGTGGCTCGCCCCAGGCCAGCGCCGCGAGGGCGGGCAAGACAGGCCTCATAAGCTTGGGGTTGGCGATGACCTCGCCGAACGCCGACTCCATGCCCCAAAGACCGAGCATGACGTGGCGATCGACGCCGTATTTCTTCTCGATGCTCGCCAGGAGCGGCCCATATTCGCGGGCGCGCTCACGGCCGGTCTCGATGCGCCACTCGGAAACCCGGCGGTTCAGGTATTGCCACGTTTGTTCGTGGAATTCCGGCTGCTTGCGGTCGAGCGCGTAGACGGAGGTGTCCGGCTTGAGGCCGCCCATCACGGCATTGTAGGTGGCATCCGTAATGCCGCGGGCACGGGCACGCCCCCGGAATCTCTCCACCCACTGCGCGAAGCTGAGCCGACGGGCGCGCGCCTCGGCGGGCCAGCCAACCGCCAGCGCGGAGAAGGCGCCAAGGGCGGCGGTGAGGACGGTGCGGCGCGCGATGACATGGTTCATGCAGCTCCCCCCAAAATGTTTTTCGGCGCAGGTGC
>JBNKDX010000263.1:0-4081 GCA_050288485.1 Rhodomicrobiaceae bacterium
GAGCGATTCAGAATTTCGCCTTTCCGTCACCTGATATTTCATGCGATTGCCCTGCCGCCCGGCGCCTCGCTGCTGGACGGAAGACCGTTTTTCGTGCATCAAGATCGTGGCGATGAGGCGAGGTGAACAGGCGGTCACAACCTGACGGACAGGAGGGCCACCAAATCTGCGGGTCTGAAGCCGCCAAACATACAATTGACGAAATTGAAAAATACGGCATGAGATGGTGGATTGGCCGTAAATGGTCGGGTTTACGATATGCGGCAAAAAGAGAAGCCATTCGAAACGGCGCTTTTGCTTCGCATTTCGTGGGGTTTATGTGGCGTATGGGCGTTCTGAAAACGCTGCCGGATCGCGAGCTTTAGGAATCAGCCATGAGCGCTGTCAGCGCAGGCCGTAGACGTGCCTTGACGTTCGTTTTTCTCGCTTTCGGGGCGATGAGTCTGACTGGTCTCCTGGGGAGTGGTGAAGCCGGCGCCGCGTCGCGGGTCAATTCCGCGAGGGTCCGGGCCGTTTACAGTATCGGCTTCAACGGCATGGGCATTGGCGAGTTCGTCCTGAACGCCGATGTGACGAACCATCGTTACTCCCTCGATGCGGATGCAAGGATCAGCGTGCTCGCCGGACTGCTCTTCGAGTGGCACGGCAGGACGTCTTCCAAAGGGCGCGTCATCGGCAGCGGCCCCCTTCCGGCGGCATACAGCTTCGGTTACCAGACCTCGAACAAGGGCGAGCAGATCAGAGTTAAATTCTCTGGCAACACAGTCCGCGAGATAGCCGTCAACCCGCCGCAGAAACGGTCCTTGAGGCGCATCCCGGTGACCCGTCAGCACATGCACGACGTCCTCGATCCCTTGAGCGCGGTGCTGCTTCTGAGCAATGTCGGGGCCGACAAATCCGGGGCAGGAGTATGCGACCGGCATCTTCCCATCTTCGATGGCAAGGCGCGCTACGATATTCAGCTCTCGCACAAGAAGACTAGGCGGGTGAAGATCGCGGGCTACAGGGGCCCGGCCCAGATCTGCAGGGTCAAGTACATTCCCATCGCAGGACACAAGCCCGGCGACGATGAGAGCAACTTTGCCGCCAGGAATGAAAGCATTGAAGTGTGGATGATACCGATCTCGAAATCGCGTCTCTACGTCCCATATTACATTTACATTCCAACGCCGGTGGGGGCCGCGACGCTGACCGCCGTCAGTTTCGACGTGAATACGCCCGGCGGCGGCAGACGTGCGCGGGTCGAAGCAGAGATTGAGTAGGCATCATTTCCCGTCGGCGAACAAAAGGCGAAGCCCCTCACACCGTGCGATTCGTACATGAGTCGTTCATGATATTTCCCAATGATGCCCGCAAATCGGTCAAGCATCCCGGATATTGCTGGCGACACAGTCCACAGGCGGCCTCATCGAGGCTGGCCAAACAGTCGCTTCGGTGCTCTATAACGCTGGCCCAACCCCCGGTTGCGCTACCTGGCGACTTCTGTACTGAGGAAATGCCGTAATGACCGACATCGCTCAAGCCTCTTCCTCGCTTCGGACGGCCTGCGGGCGCTCCGTAATTGCGGTTCTGGGGCCGACGAACACCGGCAAGACGCATCTGGCGATCGAGCGCATGCTCGGCCATGAAAGCGGGCTGATCGGCCTGCCGCTGCGGCTTCTCGCCCGCGAGGTTTACGACAAGGTCGTGGCGCGCGCGGGCGCGGCGAATATCGCGCTGATCACTGGCGAAGAGAAGATCATTCCCGAGCGTCCGCGCTATTACGTCTGCACCGTCGAGGCCATGCCGCGCGACATCGACGTCGATTTTCTCGCCATCGACGAAATTCAGCTCGCTGGCGATCCCGAGCGCGGGCATGTCTTTACAGAACGTCTTATTTCGGCGCGCGGGCGGAGCGAGACGCTGCTGCTCGGCGCGGAGACCATGGCGAGCGCCATCCGCGACCTGCTGCCGGACGCGAATTTCATAACGCGTCACCGCATGTCCAAGCTAACTTATAGCGGCCAGAAGAAGATGACGCGGCTGCCGCGCCGGTCGGCCATCGTGGCGTTCTCCGCGAACGACGTCTATGCGGTCGCCGAACTGATCCGTAGCCAGCGTGGCGGCGCGGCCGTGGTGCTCGGCGCGCTCAGTCCGCGTACGCGCAATGCGCAGGTCGAGATGTACCAGTCCGGCGACGTGGACTTCCTCATTGCCACCGACGCTATCGGCATGGGGCTCAATCTCGACGTGGACCACGTCGCTTTTGCCGGCACGCGCAAATTCGACGGCCGCGCTCATCGCGAGCTTTCGGCGGCCGAACTCGGCCAGATCGCGGGGAGGGCAGGGCGTCATGTGAAGGACGGCACCTTCGGCGTCACCGGCGACGTGGAGCCGTTCGCCGCCGAGGTCGTCAACCGCCTGGAAAATCATGAGTTCGAGCTGGTGAAGATCCTGCAATGGCGGAACAGCGCGCTCGATTTCGCGTCGCTCGACCGGCTGAAGGATTCGCTCCGCATGGCGCCGCCCTCCCCGCGCCTCGGCCGCGCCCGCGCCGCCGACGATCTGATCGCGCTGGAGACCCTGAGCAACGATCCGGCGGTCATCGACATGGCCCGTTCGCCCGCCGCGATCCGGCTGTTGTGGGATGTCTGCCAGGTGCCGGACTACCGCAAGATCTCCGATAGCGCGCATGCCGAACTGATATTGACGCTCTACAAATTCCTGATGACGCCGGAGGCCACAATCCCGCAGGACTGGCTGGCGGCGCAGGTGGCCCTCGCCGACCGCACCGACGGCGATATCGACACGCTGGCCAACCGGATCGCCCATATCCGCACCTGGACGTTCGTCTCCAACCGCGGCGAGTGGTTGGCCGATCCCGCCCATTGGCGCGAGCGCACGCGCGCCATCGAGGATACGCTGTCTGACGCGCTGCACGAGCTCCTGACGCAGCGCTTCGTGGACCGCCGCACCAGCGTGCTGATGAAGAGCATGCGCGACAAGGATATGCTCTACGCCGACATCGAGCACAGCGGGCAGATCTATGTCGAGAAGCACTATGTCGGCAAGCTTGAAGGCTTCCGTTTTACGCCCGACGCGGCTGCATCCGGTATCCACGGCAAGGCTGCGCGAAGCGCTGCTGCAAAGATCCTCGCTCGCGAGTTGACCGACCGCGCGGAGCGCCTCAACGACGCCAAGGACGACGCCTTCGCCCTGACCCGGACCGGCGGCGTGACCTGGGAGAAGCAGGAGATCGGGCGCATCGAGGCTGGCGACGATCCGTTGCGCCCCGTCTTCGTGCTGACCGCGGACGAACATCTCAATCAGACCGACAAGGACCGCGTCAACCGCCGCGTCCAGGCGTGGCTGACGGCGACGGTCGAAACGCGTCTCAAGCCGCTGATCGACCTGTCGAAAGCGCAGGATCTGACGGGACTCGCCCGCGGCATCGGCTACCGGCTGGTCGAAAGTCTCGGCATCCTGCCGCGCGAGGCCGCGGCCGAGGAAATCCGGGCGCTCGATCAGCAGGCGCGGGCCGAACTGCGCAAATTCGGCGTTCGTTTCGGCGCGTACAACATCTATTTCCCCATTCTCCTCAAGCCCGCCGCCGCCGACCTGCTGCTCCTGCTGTGGGCGCTCAAACATGGCGCCTCCGCGGGCATCGACGCCGCGACGCTGCCGGCGCCGCCGCGCCAAGGGCTGACATCGGTCACGGTGGACAAGGCGCTGCCCGAGGCCTTCTATCGCGCCGCGGGGTTCCACGTCTGCGGATCGCGGGCGGTGCGTATCGACATGCTGGAGCGGCTCGCCGATCTCATCCGCCCGCTGACCTCCTGGAAGCCGAGCGAAGCCAAGCCCGAGCCGCCAGCGGGCGCTGTCGGACGCGGCGGTTTCAAGGTGCAGCCGGAAATGCTGTCGATCATCGGCTGCTCGACGGAGGAGCTTGGCAACGTCCTTGTGGCGCTCGGCTTCCGCAAGGAGCGGCGTCCCGTTGAGAGGAAACCCGGCGGCGAGCCCGCACCGCAGGCCGCCGACGCTGGCACGCAGGCGGAAACCGCCGCGGACGCGCCGGATGCAGGCGCTGAAGCCGCGTCCCCCG
>JBNKDX010000264.1:0-4081 GCA_050288485.1 Rhodomicrobiaceae bacterium
GTCCCGGCGAGGCGGTCGAACACCTGCCGCGCGTCGGTTTCGGACGTATAGCGCTCCTCCTCGGACAGTTCGCTCAGAGCCCCGGTATCGGGAACCGAACGCCACAGCCAGGATGGAACGGAGTTTTCCTCGACGCGCTTCAGCCGCGCCGGAACGCCCGCCTTGCGGAAATATTTCTGCGCCAGGATGTCGGCCGCTACCTGGCTCCACTGGGCGGGAACCTCAAGGCGCTCCAACCGGAATACGATGGACCCGTCGGGATTGCGGATTTCGCTGGTGGCATCGCGAAACTCGATATCCGCATATGGGGACTGACCTGTCTTGGTGAAGCGCCGTTCGATCCGCATCTTGAATTTCCTCTGAAGCTGGCCGCAAGGGGGTATGCTCAACGCAAACACTACTCACGCTGGCGGAAGGGTGACTCATTCCATCCGCCAGTGACGCAACTCCACGAAGAGGCGCCGACGCCGGTTCATGGGCGTCTGTCGTCAGACTAATTTGTAACGGTGACGGCCGTCAGGCGGCCGAAGAAGTGCCCGATTACTGGTGACGCCACAGATATGTCTGATTCTCTTCACCGTGGCTACTGTTAGCGCAACGATACGACAACCACTACCAGATATTGTGATTTGCCGCATCACAGCTTCGGCGCGCCCCCACACCGGCGCAAGCTGCGAGGGCACGATAAGTGATTCTCGGCCGCCGTCGCGCGCCGCAACGGCCGGAGCGCAAAACTGTCCACCGGATCAGGTCGTTCTGTGCAGAATCGCACTTTCGATTGCCCTGATGTCGAATCGCCATGGCTGGACAGCCGCCCCCCGGCAGTGTCATAGTCCGGTCCGCAAAAACATTCGCGGGATACATCTTCCTCCCGCCGCTTCGCGATTTGAGGACGGGGACCATGGGCCTTCTCAGCGACATCTTCACCTGGTGGAACGGCGCGACGCTTTCGACGCGCCTCTATACGAAGCGCCACGGCGTCCTCATCGGCGAGGACACCAACGGCAACAAATATTACGAGGACAAGAAAGCCATCCGCGAGGACGTGCGCCCCAGCGAGAAGTCGTACAAAGGCGCGGGCGAGGGCAGGCGCCGCCGCTGGGTCGTCTATTCCGGCCTGGCCGAAGCGTCCAAGGTGCCGCCGGAATGGCACGGCTGGCTGCACTATATATTGGATGAACCGCCGGGACACGACTACCAGACCCGCGCCTGGCAGAAGCCGCATGTCGAGAACATGACCGGCACGCCAGACGCCTACCGTCCTGCGGGCAGCATTCTCGCCCCCCACCGCCGCCGCGCGGGCGCGCCGGATTACGAGCCCTGGCAGGCCGAGTAATCGTCATGGCCAGCGGGGACGCCGCGTCGAGCCAGGTGTGGACCGCCGAAGGCTACGAGAAGAACGCGCGCTTCGTCTCGGACCTCGGCGCCGAAATCCTGGCTTGGCTTGCGCCGGCGCCGGGCGAGCGCATTCTCGACCTCGGCTGCGGCGACGGCGCGCTCACGGCGCGGCTTCGCGACGCGGGCGCAGTCGTCACCGGCTGCGATGTGAGCGAACCGCTCCTGGCTGCTGCGCGGGCGCGCGGGCTCGATGTACGGCTGGCCGATGCCCACGCCCTGCCCTTCCACGGTGAATTCGACGCTATCTTTTCCAACGCCGCCCTGCACTGGATGACCCAGCCAGAGAAAGTCATCGACGGCGTGCGCCGCGCGCTCAAGCCGGGCGGACGTTTCGTCGCCGAATTCGGCGGCCACGGCAACGTCGCGGCGATCGTGACCGCGATGCGAGCAGCGGCGCTGGCGTTCGGCGGCGATGAGGCTCTCGCAGGTCCGTGGTTCTACCCGACCGACGCCGAGTACGCAGCCATGCTTCGCGCCGCGGGCCTTCGTGTCGTCCGCACCGGCCTGTACCCGCGGCCGACGCCATTGCCCACAGGGATCGAGGGCTGGCTGCAAACCTTCCGCGGCGTGTTCTTCGATCAGTTCGGAGACCGCCGCGAGGCCGTGCTCGCCTGGGTCGCGGACCTGCTGCGGCCGTCGATGTGCGATGCGTCCGGCCGCTGGACCGCGGATTATGTGCGCCTGCGCGTCGAAGCGCATCTGGCGTGACCCCCGCGCAACGGTGCGGAATGCCTGGGGACAGCGAGCGGCGCCATTAAGAAGCTGTTAACCCGAATGGCATTTCTTGGAAGCTCGCACATCTTGAGGCTCTGCGCTGGCACATGATCACTTCGCGCAAAGGAAGAAACGGGCGGTATGCGGTGCTGCTGGCGGTGTGCCTGGCGCTGATTGCGTACTTTTCCTATCACGCCGTCGAGGGCGATCACGGCCTGCACCGGCGCGCGGCGCTGGCGAAGAAGATCGCCCTGCTGGAAGCCGAACTCGCCGCCCTCAAGCGCGAGCGGCGGCGCATCGAGCGTGACGTGGCGCTGATGACGACACGCGCGCGCACCGATCCCGACGTTCTGGACGAACAGGCGCGGACGCTCCTGAACTACGCCCACCCCGACGAAATCGTGATCCTGCGCCAGCCCGCGGCGAAATAATCCCCGTTTTGCCAGCACAAGCAGCCGCCGGGCCGCCTCACCCCGCGCCCGACGCGGAGCTGTCCGTGTTCCCGGAGGCCGCCTGCGCCCACGGCAGCGCATAGACATTGGGGAAATCGGCGGCGGGCTGGGCACGCTCGATCTCCACGCCGAGGCTTGCCCCTTCGAGACGGTCGAGCTTTTCCACCAGGATGTGAACCTTCGCCGCGCGGCGGTCGGCGAGGCACTCCTCGGCCACGCGCTCGGCCAGCGTCTCCAGAAGGTTGATGTGCCCTTTCGAGATCACGCGGCGGATGGCTTCGACGACCGTGTCGTAATTGACGATGTGCTCGACATTGTCCGACTTCGTGTGCGGCGTGGGATAGACCGAGACCTCGACGGTGAAGCGGACGCGCTGCGTGCACAGCTTCTCCTCCTCGAACACGCCGATATTGCAGTCGAGCACGAGGCCGCGCACCGAAATCCTGTCGAGCACCAGGCTGGCGCGCCCCACGGGAGAGTAAAAACGCGCAGCCAAAATCTTTTCGTTCACCACCTCATGTCTCCTGCCCCACACATTTGTCCTGCCCGCTGCACTCTGCTCCGAAATGAACCGCGGCCTGCCCGACCTGCCGCCGGAGCGCCGCCAGCGCCGCCGCATCCAACGTTCCCTCGCGCGCACCGCCAGCGCAGGCTGCGCCGCGAAACCCGAGAACATCCGGCTCCAGCGCCGCGAGCGGCGCGATATCGGCGGGCTTCAGCGATCCGGCAAGCCCGGCCATGAGACCCGCGCGCCGCGCCAGCCCGAGAAACCGCGCAATCTCAGCCGCGCTCAGATGCGCGCGCAAGGCCCCCTGCCCTTTTGCGGCGGTGTCCAGCATCACGCCGGTAAATCCGGCTGCCGCGGCCTGCCCGATGAGAGCGAAATCGGGCGCCAGATCGGCGAACATCACCAGGATCAGCCTGACGCCGCGCGCAGCGAGCGGCGCGAACGGCGCCAGACTAACGCATGCGCCGCCACCGGGGAAGGCTCCGGTCTTCACATAATCAACGCCGAGCGCAGCCATCGCGGCGGCAGCGGCGGCAGCGGCCTCACCGGGCGGCACGTCACCCACGGTCGCGCTCACCCGGCGGCAACCGCCCACGGCCTCGACAATGGCGCGGACGGTCTCCGGCGCCGCCGCGCCCAGAACGCCGTCCCGCGGCTCCTTGATGTCGATGATATCCGCCCCGCCGCCGAGCGCCGTCAGCGCCTCCGCCGCCGAGCGGACGCTAATGAGCAGGCGCGGAACCGATGGCGGCGGTGCGTTCATGATCTCCCTGTCCCCATGCCATTGCCATTGTAGCGCGGAATGCCGGGAAATGCGGGAACTTTGCCGTCCGGCTCCAGTATCTCGCGGCGGAAGGCCTCGACCGTCTCGGGCCGGGCGCGCTCGTCCGGCGTCAGCGTAATGGCGACATCCGAGAGCACGCGCGCGGGCGACGGCGCGAACACGAGTAGGCGTTCGCCAAGCCGGATGGCCTCGCGGCTGTCATGCGTGACGAACAGAACCGTCGCG
>JBNKDX010000265.1:0-4066 GCA_050288485.1 Rhodomicrobiaceae bacterium
GGCCGGGCGCGCCCGCGTGGAAGAGGACCACGGAAAGGACGGCGATCGCGCGCAGACCGTCGATGTCGGCGCGGTAACGCAGTGACGAGCCGGACGCCACAGTGTGGCCGGGATGGAGGTTATTCAGCACGCAATACTAACTTCCGATGAAAACGCCCCCGGGCGGTTCCCAGGGCCGTAGCACATCCGGGACAGCCGACTCAACCGAAACGCGCCCCGCGCGCTGCCCGTCCGCGCCGCAGCTTAAGGGAAAGGGGGACGGCGAACAAAGAACCGCGGAAGACAGCAAGAAAATGCCTTCGGATTTGTTGCAACTTGGCATCAACCTGTCCCGGCTGGCGGCAAGAGCGGCCTGAGACGGCCCGCCCGTCAGTTGTCATCCCGGGTCAGGGAAACCGGGCCGGGAACTCGCGATCCCTGGGAGGACGCCTGCGGAGCGGCGAAATCGATCCGCACGCTGCTGCTGCCGCCGGACGCTCTCCTCCCGACAGGATCGTCGTGCGCCGCCGAGGTCTTCCGGCGCGGGGGAGCGGGTCTCTTGACGGGAGGCGGCACCTCCTGCGCCTTCGCCTGAGACGGCTTCTGCACCGACTCGGCCGCCGCCGGGGCGGATGAGGAAAGCGCCGCTGTCGCATCCGCCCGGCTGGTGGTTACTCCGATGCCGTAGATGCGCCACTGTCCCTCGACCTGCTGAAACACCAGTTGGAAATTCACGCGCTCCGGGCTGGTCGGGAAGAAGCCCGCCATCCTCAGCAAGCCATCCGGACCGATGATCGGCCTGCCGAAAAGCTTCGGCGTGAAATAGAGGATGGGCGAAAGGTCGAGGCGGCGCTTACGGAGGGCGGCGAAGATCTGCGCGAGCCGGGCCGAGTCGTTGGCGGCGCGGAAGCCGGGGGCGCCGAGATTCTGCAGCACCGTGTAGTTGCCGGTCTGGTTGGCGTGGTTAAGCGCGATGATCGACGTGCGGATCAGGAGGTTGAGCTTGATGTCGTCGGGCATCGCTGCGCCCGAGCCGGACTTCTGCTCCGCAGGTTTCGCGGCGGATGACGGCGTGCCGGTCTTGTCTCCGGCGAAGGCGGCCCCGGCGGCAAGCACGGCCAGGACGATGGCGAAGCCAAGGCGGTTCACAAAGCGCCTCAACACGCCGAAAAAACGAACCACCGGCCCGGAAGGCCGATGGTCCGTCGCTGTTGCTTCTGCGAGACGCATTACGTGATCTGTCCGTTTACCAGGTCACCTGCAGACCGGCGCGGCCGCCGACGACCGTGTCGCTCTTCTGTCCGCCGAACTCTTCCTCGCGCAGGCTCACGCCGACGCCGCCCGAGATCGCCCAACGGTCGCCAGAGCCCATGACGTTGTGACCGAGCACGCCCATGGCCGTAACGCCCAGCGCCGAACTGCCATCGAAGAAGCCGAAATTCGCGGCCAAGCCGAATTTCTCATGGCCGACGAGATCGGGGTTCTCAAGCGCGTTGGCGATAGCGATGCCCGCGCCCTGCTGGCTGAGGGTGGTGAACACCTGCCCGCCGTCCGATGCGAGGTGGCCGGCGGCGTCGGTCGTGGCGATCTCCAGCGGACCGGACTGCGTGGCGCGGCTGGCGTCAGAGGTCAGACCGGCCATGCGGTAGGTGTTCCCGGCTGTGCCGAAGGCCATCTGGTTGGCGTATTCGGTGGAAGCACCAGCGCCGATGGCCGTCGAGTTGACGAAGGTCGCCGCCGCGCCGCTGCCTAGGGCTGTGGAGTTCGTGGCGCTCGCTACCGCCCCATGCCCCACGGCCGTGGCGTTATCACCGCCATTTTGTGCTGGATCAGTGGGATCCATGCCGTTCCCCGCCTGGGCACCTGCCCCAATCGCGGTCGCGTTATTGTCAATCGCCTGTGCAGCGTGTCCATTCGCTGTGCTATCCGTGCCTATTGCCAAGGAGGCCTGGCCGGTCGCTGTATTGCCATTGCCTATAGCAGCTGCTGCCTGACCCGTCGCCGTGTTATTGTCGCCTATCGCCAAAGCACTCTCCCCGGTAGCGGTGGACTGATTCCCCAACACCATCGCCCCTGCGCCAGTTGCGGTAGAGAAGTCTCCTTCGACGTAGCTCCATGCGCCGGTCGCTGTGGAGCCGATTGCCGGAAAAACACCACCAACTCCCACAACGGTGCTCCACGCACCAGTAGCCGTGGAGAAGTCTCCCCAGACATAGCTCCACGCGCCGGTAGCGGTGGACGAGTTACCCCACACGCCGCTCTCCGCCCCAGTGGCCGTGGACGAGTTCCCAACCACATAGCTCCATGCGCCGGTAGCCGTGGAGTAGTCTCCCCAGACGTAAGCGTCTGCTCCGGTCGCAGTGGATTCGTACCCCCACACATAGCTCCACGCACCGATAGCCGTGGAGTAATCCCCCCACGCTTCGGCAGTGTCCCCTAGCGCCGTTGAGTCAAAGCCGCCCGCGTAAGAAAAAGGCCCACAGGCAAAAGCGAAGGCGCCAGGCGCATCCGCCCCGCCGTCGCCGCCGCCCCAGCCGCCATTGATTGCACACGTATTTCCCGCCATCGCCGGGCTCGCCCCGGCCGCAACCGCCAGCATCGCGGCAACCGCCGCCGACATCATCAGTTTGGTTCGATACTGCCTCATCCTCATTCTCCCTCAATCCTAATTCGCGCCCGGCGCGGCCCTTGCGGAACCCCCATCGCCAGACAAACAAATTCGTCCAACGTTCGCTGCACCGCGCCGATACCCCCAAGAAACAGGGACAGGCTCCGGCGCCGTCGGGTCCAACAAAACACAAAGTTGACATAGTGAATATTATGGGCAATTACGTATTGTTGCGCGAATACATCGACGTTTACACCTTATTCAACTGGTAATTGCATACTTTTACTTTACACGTCTCGCATTCCCCGCAATATGTGACTAAACTCACAAAACGACACCCGTGGCCGATCCGCAACGCGCGTCCCCAATCGAGCGCCGCCCCCCTGCAAAGCCTTGCCTTGCCCGCGCCATGTTGCTGTCGCATTCGGAGGAAGCGGGAAACACCGCGGCGGCCGCACGCAGCGCCGCAGGAGCGCACAACCGAATGTTTTTCAAACGCCGTTCGCCGAAGCCCGATGTCCCCGCGCCCGCCGGGGAGCGTGCGGACGCCGCGGGCGCGCCTCAGGACGCGGGCGACACGGACGACCTGCCCAAATTCCTGACCAAGCCGCTCAAAGACGCCGCGCAGCCCGGCTCGAAGACGCCGCGCTACACCTTTTGGCCCTGGCGCCGGGGCCCGCGACCGCGCCGCTCCTGGCGCTACCGGCTCGGCATGTTCATGCTGCGCTGGACGGTCATTTCCGGCGCGGCCGCCGCCGCCATCCTCATGGCGCTGGTGGCGGGCTACTCCTATTTCGCCGACGATCCGCTGAAGGCGGGACTCAGCAAGGCGCCCGCCAAGCTCACCATTCTCGCCGCCAACGGCAAGGTCATCGCCGAGAAGGGCGTGCGCCGCAACCACGTGCCGCTCGCGCAAATGCCGCCGCATCTGGTGAAAGCCGTCCTCGCGACCGAGGACCGGCGCTTCTACAGCCATTTCGGCGTCGATCCGCGCGGGGTGCTGCGCGCGATCCTCGCCAATCGCCGCGCGGGCACGGTGGTGCAGGGCGGCTCGACCATCACCCAGCAGCTTACGAAAGTGCTGTTCCTCAAGCCCGACCGCACCTATTGGCGCAAGGCCGAAGAACTGCTCCTGGCGTTGTCGCTCGAATACCGGCTTGAGAAGGACCAGATCCTGGAGCTTTACCTCAACCGCATCTATTTCGGCGCGGGCAATTACGGCGTGGAAGCCGCGGCGCAGCATTATTTCGGCAAAAGCGTCGGAAGGGTCAGCCTCTACGAGGCGGCCATTCTCGCCGGTCTCATCAAGGCGCCGAACCGCTACGCGCCGACCACGAACCTGGAGCGCGCGCTCGACCGCGGCATTCCGGTCTGGGTTTGGCAGATCGATAACTGTGTAATCCGCGACCAACTGGCGGACGCGCCGCGGGTCGACCTGCGTGCGGCTCCGCTCGATCCCATTGCATGGGAGCGCAGTCT
>JBNKDX010000266.1:0-4048 GCA_050288485.1 Rhodomicrobiaceae bacterium
CACGTCCGGCGCGCGCTGGAGGCCGGCGCCACCGCGATCGTCGCACAGGGCGGCGAAGCCGGCGGCCATGGCGCGACGCGCGCCACGATGACGCTGGTTCCCGAGGTGGCCGATCTGCTGGCCGCCGACGCCGAACTGCCAATGATAGAAGGCGGAGACCATCTGGAAGACGCCGGAATATTGCCCCTGCACCGCGAATTGCACCGCGCCGCAGGCTTCCGTCGTCGCCGAGCCGACATCGCCCCACGAGGAATAGGAGCCGCCGCCCGGGGTATGAGCGGCGCCCTTACTGGTCGATGAGTTGATGCCGATGGCGGTCACGCGCTGTCCGCACCACCACGCCTCGGGATGGCGGTTGCCGCCAAAGGCGACGACGCCGACGTAAGCGTCGGCCGGCGACGACAGCGTCGATTGCGCCCTGACGGCGACCGTCGATCCGGCGGGGATCCACACCGGAAAGTCGTACCACAAGTGAAATGCGTAAGGCGGGTTGCCCGCTGACGATCCGGCGAGGAAACCGCCGCAAAGATCGGGGATGAGCACACTGTAACTCGACCCGCCCGCCGGATCGATCATCACGTCGAACAGCGCGGAAGTGTCGGAACCGTTGACCGCAGTGTCCTGGATGCCGACGCGCAGATATTCGACGTCGTGCGCGAGCGCGGAGAGCGCCTGCGCCGCCGAGCCCTTGACGTTCGAACCGCCGGGCGTCACCGCCGTGCCGGGCGAAGTGATCGCCGTCGTGGCGTCGAAATTCGTCGAGCAATGGGCCCAGGACGGACCGTTGGGGAGAATGAGGGACATTCGCCGAACCTCTTCAGGCGATCTGCAGGACGCCGTCTGTAGCACTGAAATCGACAGTCACGCTTTCGCCGTCGGCCAGCGTGATCGAGGAACCATAGTCCCACCAGCCGATCAGCGGTTTGGCCGGAGAGGTGGGCGTATCGTCGATGAGGACGAAATAGCGGAACGGACCGACGCTGCCGCCCGAAGCGGTGATGGTCAGGTCATCGAGGATCAGCTTGTATGTGCCGCCAGTCTGCTCGGATGATGAAACCGTGGCAGCCATGCCGCCCGCGGTATATCCGTTTCCGCCCGTAATCTCCGTCAGGTCGGCATAGACGGTGTTCGTCGCAAGCGGCGCTGTGTTGGTCAGCACGATCTTGAGGGTGTCGTTTTCAAGATCAAACACCTTCTCCGCCAGGTATTCGACGAAGGAGTCAAATTTATTGAACGCTGCCATGGGGGTACCTCGTGTAAGAAGGGTGATCGGAGTGGAAGGGGCGTGCGCGGCCAGTTCCGCGCTACCGGCTGCGACGATGGGCTTCTGCGGGCGCCGCCGTAGAAGAAGGAAAATCAGGCGGATGAGGAAACGAAGCGCGCACGCGCACTGCGGTCCCCAGAGAGAACGGCCCGGGAAGAGATTTGCCGCCCGGCGCGATAGCCGGGGGCGCATTCAATACAGGGCCCACAGATTGGCGGCGGCGCCGCCCGTTTTGACGCGCCGAACGCCGATAGGGTTGTAGCCCTGCTGCAGGGGGACGCCCGACCGTTCAACGCCGCTGGCGTCGATAAGCGTCGCGGCCCCGCCCGTTCCCGCCAGAAGCGCGCGGCAGACGCCGTCGGGGAGGTCATTGTCGTCATCCGGCGTAACCGGAACGAGTTTGAATGCAGGCGCAGCGAGGCCGCGATTGTGGCTGCCGAAAGGGTTGGGCATGGTTCACTTCCTGTATGTTGGCGCGGGACTATCGGCGGCAACGTCTTGAAACCGGTGTGAAAAGTCATCTTGCGGCCGTGGCGGCCAGGAGAATGCTGTAGCAATGCGGCGGCGCCACCAGGGGGAAAGGGCGACTTCGGAAACGGGGCCGCCCTCGAAGGCATGGATCATTTTCCAGCCCTGCCCCTCTCGCTGCCCCCTCCTTTCACGGCCCACGGCCGAGCGTTCCGAGGGCAAACGGATAACCGGCGCACAGGACACTATCGCACAGTGCTTGGCCATGGCTCCGGGGCGCAGGCGGAAGATCACGGCGTCACCGGGACCGGGACGCTGACCCGGCGGGAGTTCGACGAGATGCCGCCGGGCCGCCTCGATGAGCGTCTCCACGCCCGTGGCCTCGGCCAGATCGCGGCTGTAGGATGGAGGTTCCTCCGGAGCATGGCCGTACAACTCGAAGTACACGCCGCGCAGCAGCCCGAGGCAGTCGCAACCGGCTCCTTTCACCGACGCCTGATGATGGTAGGGGGTGCCGAGCCAGGACCGGGCAACTGCAACAACTTCATCTGCGGTCATTCATAGACCCCTTGAAGCTGGCTGTATTCATCGTAAAGCCTGCGGACCTGACCAAGCAGATTGCGCGCTCGCCGCTGCTGCCGCGCGTCGTGCATGTCGTCGATAATGCTTTCGGCGACATCCCATGCCGAGGGAACGTCCCAGGAGTCGGCCACCGTGCCCATTGCAGGATCGCCGGTCAGGCTGTACAGGTCGTACCAGACCGACAGCGCCTTGACCTGCACGTCCTGCATCTTCCGGGCGACCTTTTCCGCTCCGTAGGCAGAGGCTTTCGTCCAATCCGTCATCAGGCAATACTCCCACCATCGTTGGCTGGATCGCCCGGCGAGGGCGTCGCCAGCACATAGCTGTTGCCGGGGATATGCGGAAAACCGCGAAAATTCACACCGTTGGCGAACTTCGTCCGGCAGGTTGCGAAGGTCTTGTCGCACCCTGCCGTGATGGCGAACGCATCGCCTGCAGCGATCAAGGCGGTCATCGAGCGCCAGAGTTCGATTTCCACCGAACCATCCGTGGTCAGACTGTGCCGCCTAACCTCCATCCGGTGGCTGCTGTTGTTGCCGCTCGTCCAGACGACCTCGCCACCGGAAAACCATCCCTCCCCGAAACTCCCCAATCCGGACGCGGTGAACATATAGGGCGTCTGGACCGCAGCGACGGTTCCATCCGCCCTGTAGGCGGAAGCGCTGGCATTGACGGTGCAGCGGCCATCGCCAAGACAGGCGTCGCAGGCATACTGATAGATGCGGCCCTTGTCCTGATCGAGACTGTGCGCGAGGCTGCGGAGTTCGGCGGAGAAGGCCGTCTGGCCGCGCTTCACCTCACCTATGGAACCGGACATTATCAATACACGCTGATCGGCCGCCGCCCAGTTCGCCCGCCAGATCTCCACCTTCGCGCCGTCGAACAGCCCGGCGGCCAGATCCGTTTCCGCCAGACACCCGGACTTCAGCGCTCCGGAGACGTCCAGATTGTCCACCGAAAGCCCGATGCTCGATTGAAAATCCGTCCCCGTAAATCCCGTTGCGGCCTCGAAAACGGTAGCGTCGAAGGTGAGGTCTTCATCGTGGTCAGTGAAACCGTAGACGGCGCCGTCGGCGCGGGTCAGCCGCCAGCACCAGGCGAGCGTGGTGGCGCCCGTATCGAGATGGGCCTGCAGGCCCGCAGGAAGGTCTTTCATATCCGGATTTCCACGACGGGGATGCTGGGGATCGAGCCATGGCGGAAGCCGTCGAGGTTCACTGCCAGCCGGTCGGCATCGAAACGGACGGGAACGTCGAATTCGAACCCAGCCGTGACCGCCGCCCCTTCCGGCGGTATGCCCGGAGCAGAGAAGGTGGCCATGCCGGTCGCGGTGTCACAGGTGAAATCCACACCCTCGGTTTGCACCACACCGGACACGGCGATTTGAACCGTTCCGGCAACCGGCTTCGTAATCGTCCGCAGCCACGGCGCGTAGGCCGAACCGTAGCGCTTGACCAGTTGGAAGCTGGCCGTGACGCCGTCGCCGGCGCCGATGGCCTGATCGGTGGCTGACGGTGTTCCGTTCACCGCACAGCTCTTGAAATCGACGTGATCCTTCCACCGGAAACCGTGCAGCCGCCCGCGCCGTTCCTCGAAGAACGCTATCGCGGCCTCCAGGTCGGCGATGGTCTTTACGCCGTAACCGGCATCGTAGGTGCGGCGGCTGGCCGCCCAGCGCTGATTGCGTTCCTCGGCGCCCGATCCGAGCGTGACGATCTCCGTACGGCGTTCCGG
>JBNKDX010000267.1:0-4044 GCA_050288485.1 Rhodomicrobiaceae bacterium
AGTTCCTTTACACGCGGCTGCAGCGCAAGGGCTACCTGCTGCGCGACTGCCAGCGTCTCGTCAACACCGACCGCAATGTCTTCGCCGCATGCATGGTCGCGCTCGGCCATGCCGACGCCATGGTGACGGGTACGACGCGCAACTGGTCCACGGCGTTTGCCGATATCTGCCACGCCCTCGACCCCAAGCCAGGGCACAAGGTGATCGGCGTGTCGCTGGTGCTGACGCGCGGCCGCAGTCTCGTGGTGGCCGATACCTCCGTGCACGATATGCCGGATGCCGGACAGCTCGCCGACATCGCGGTGGAGGCGGCGCAGGTCGCGCAGCGCCTCGGTTTCCAGCCGCGCGTGGCGATGCTCGCCTATTCCACCTTCGGCCATCCGAAGGGCGAGCGCTCGCAGACCGTCGCCGACGCGGTGAAGATCCTCGACCACCGCGGCGTCGATTTCGAATATGACGGCGAGATGGCGGCGGACGTGGCGCTGAACAGGAAGGCGATGGCGCTCTACCCGTTCTGCCGCCTGTCGGACACGGCGAACGTGCTCGTCATGCCCGCGTTCCACGCCGCCAGCATTTCCACGAAGATGCTGCAGGAACTGGGTGGCGGGACGGTCATCGGGCCGCTTCTCGTCGGTCTGTCGAAGCCGGTGCAGATAGCCTCGCTCGGCGCGACGGACAGCGATCTGGTCAACATGGCGGCGCTCGCCGCGTTCGACATCTCAGGCTGACCGGAAAGGCGGGCGGCGTTGCGCCGCCCCCCGTTTTCCGCCGGGCTACCGCAACCCCGCGCAGAAGCGCTGAATGCGGCGGCAGGACTCTTCCAGTTCCTCGGTCGAAGTAGCGTAGGAGATGCGGAAGAACGGCGACAGCCCGAACGCCGAGCCGTGCACCACGGCAACGCCTTCCTCCTCCAGGAGCGCGATGGCGAAATCCTCGTCATTCGCGAGTTGTTTGCCCGCGGCCGTCGTCTTGCCGATGGCGCCTGCGCAGGACGGATAGACGTAGAACGCGCCCTCCGGTGTGGGGCATTCGATCCCGCTGGCCTGGTTGAGCATGGAGACCACCAGATCGCGCCGCGTCTTGAACACGGCCGCCCGCTCCTTCAGGAAATCCTGCGGCCCGTTCAGCGCCTCGACCGACGCCCACTGGCTGATCGAGCAGGCGTTCGATGTCGTCTGCGACTGGAGCTTGGTCATCGCCTTGACGAGCATTTCCGCCCCGCAGGCATAGCCGATGCGCCAGCCGGTCATGGCGTAAGCCTTGGAGACGCCGTTCATGGTCAGCGTGCGGTCGTACAGGCCGGGCTCGACCTGCGCGGGCGTGACGAACTTGTAATCGTCGTAGACGAGATGCTCGTACATGTCGTCCGTCAGGATCCAGACATGCGGGTGGCGCATCAGCACGTCGGTCAGCGCCTTCAATTCGGCATGCGTGTAGGCACCGCCGGTTGGGTTCGAGGGATGGTTGAAGATGAGCCACTTCGTGCGCGGCGTGATGGCCACTTCCAGAGCCTCGGGCTTGAGCTTGAACTTGTCCGCCAGCGTCGTGGCCGCGAAGACCGGCGTACCGCCGCAAAGCTGCACGATATCGGGATAGGACACCCAGTAGGGCGTGGGGATGACCACTTCGTCGCCGGGGTTCAGTGTCGCCATCATGGCGTTGAAGATGATCTTTTTGCCGCCCGGTGCGACGAACGCCTGCGACGGCTTGTAGGTCAGGCCGTTTTCGCGGGCGAACTTGGCGCAAATGGCCTGCTTCAGCTCGGGGATGCCGTCCACGTTGGTGTACTTCGTCTTGCCGTCGCGGATGGCCTTGATCGCGGCTTCCTTGATGTTGTCGGGCGTATCGAAATCCGGCTCGCCCGCCCCCAGGCTGATGACGTCGCGGCCGGCGGCCTTCAGTTCGCGCGCTTTCGTTGCCGCGGCGATGGTCTGTGACGGTTGCACGCGATTGAGCGCATCGGCAAGAAAACCCATGGAAGCCTCCGGCATTGTGGATGGATGAAACGAGCGGCCAGCAAGCTAGGCGCGCTTTAGCCAGTCTGCAAGCACATTCGGACCATTTTGGAGCGGTGCGGCGGCGGAGCCGCGATGTACAGCCCCGCCACCGCGAAATTGTCCGCTATTCCGCGGCGACGGCCTCGGCCGTCTCGCCTGGCGTCCCGTCGCGCATATCCGGCGGCACCGCTTCGGCAGACAGCGCCGCGATGGCCTCGGCGAGGCTCACCGTTTTCTGCGCAGTGCTGCCCAGCCGCCGCACGGAGACGGTCCGTTCCTCCGCCTCGCGTTTGCCGACGACGAGGAGCGCCGGCACTTTGGCCAGAGAATGCTCGCGCACCTTGAGATTGATCTTCTCGTTGCGCAGGTCGGTCTCCACGCGCAGGCCCGCCCGCCGCAACTCGGCCGCAGCTTCGAGAGCGTATTCGTCGGCATCCGACACGATGGTCGCCACCACCGCCTGCACTGGCGCCAGCCACAGCGGCATGTGCCCCGCGTAGTTTTCGATAAGAATGCCGGTGAAGCGCTCCAGCGAGCCGAAAATCGCCCGGTGGATCATCACCGGCACATGCTTCTCGCCATCCGCGCCAATATAGAACGCGCCGAAGCGCCCCGGCATGTTCAGATCCACCTGCACGGTGCCGCACTGCCAGTCGCGGCCGATGGCGTCGCGCAGCGTGTATTCGAGCTTCGGCCCGTAAAACGCGCCCTCGCCCTCGTTCAGCGTGTAGTCCACGCCCGCCTGTTTCATGGCGTCCATCAGCGCCTTTTCCGAGCGGTCCCAGATTTCATCTGAGCCGACGCGCTTCTCCGGCCGGGTCGCCAGCTTGATATGCACGTTCTCGAAGCCGAAGTCGCAGTAGACCGACAGGATGAGGCTGTTGAGCTTCAGGCACTCGTCGGTTAGTTGCTCCTCGGTGCAGAAAGTGTGCGCGTCGTCCTGGGTGAAGTGGCGCACGCGCATGAGGCCGTGCAGCGCGCCGGACGGCTCATAGCGGTGAACCTTGCCGAATTCGGCCATCTTCAGCGGCAGATCGCGATAGCTTTTCAGACCGTTCTTGAAAATCTGCACATGGCCGGGGCAGTTCATCGGCTTACAGCAATAGATACGCTCGTCGGGAGTCTCGGCGATATACATATGCTCGCGGAACTTCTCCCAATGGCCGGACTGCTCCCACAGGGTGCGTTCCATGATATCCGGTGAATTCACTTCGACGAAGCCTTCGGCAGCCTGGCGGCGGCGAATGTAATTCACCAGCGCCTGGAACATGGTCCAGCCCTTCGGGTGCCAGAAGATCGAGCCCTGCGCCTCCTCCTGGAAATGGTACAGGTCCATTTCGCGGCCAAGGCGGCGGTGGTCGCGCTTCTCGGCTTCCTCCAGCATCTTCAGATAGGCGGCGAGGTCTTCTTCCCCAAGCCACGCGGTGCCGTAGATGCGCTGGAGCTGCGGGTTGCGCGGATCGCCGCGCCAATAGGCGCCCGCCAGCTTCTGCAGCTTGAAGGCCAAGCCGATCTTACCGGTGGAGGGGAGATGCGGCCCGCGGCACAGATCCAGCCAGTCGCCCTGGCGGTAGATCTTCACGTCCTCGCCCTTCGGGATGGCGTCGATCAACTCCGCCTTGAAGGTTTCGCCCTGCTGCTTGAAATAGGCCTTGGCCTTCTTGCGGGTCCAGACCTCCTTGGTGAACGGCTTGTCGGCGAGAATGATGTCGCGCATCTTCGCTTCGATCCGCGCCAGATCGTCGGGCGTGAAGCTCTCCTCGCGGTGGAAATCGTAATAGAAGCCGTTCTCGATCACCGGGCCGATGGTCACCTGTGTGCCGGGGAACAGCGCCTGCACGGCCTCGGCCATGACATGCGCGGCGTCGTGACGGACGAGTTCGAGCGCTTCAGCATCGTTTCGCGTGATGATCTTCACCGCGGCGTCGGCCTCAATGGGGTCCGACAGGTCGGTGAGCGCGCCATCGAGCGAGATGGCGACCGCTTTCTTGCTCAGCGATTTGGAAATGGACGCGGCCAGTTCGGCGCCGGTGATGCCGGTTTTGTA
>JBNKDX010000268.1:0-4032 GCA_050288485.1 Rhodomicrobiaceae bacterium
CCGCCCGCAGCGATATGGTCGAAAGCGTATTGCACGGAATCGGAACTGCGCCACGGGCCTTCGGCAGCCATACTCATAGACGCAGTGAAATATGCGCCGCTCGCGGCGCCGCATTCCTCCAGCAGTTCCAGGTGGGTCCGGAAATTGCTGAGGCGCAAAGGCTTGAAGTAGAACATCGCGCGTTCCCGCCGCCGCGCCGCCCGCCCGCCGCGGGCAGCCCACGAGACCGCGCGTTCTTTACGCCGCCGGGGTTAACACGGAGTCAATTTTTTCCTTCAAAACCGGCGCGCTGAACGGTTTGATCAGATAATTGCTGACCCCTGCTTTCTGCGCCGCCAGGACGTTTTCCGGCTTGGACTCGGCCGTCACCAGGATGAACGGCGTCTTCGCCGTCGCCTCCTCGGCGCGCACGTGTTTCAGGAGGTCAAAGCCGGTCATAGGCTCCATGTTCCAATCGGAGATGATAAGACCGTAGGATTTCGCCTTGATCTTCTGCAGCGCTTCCTCGCCGTTGGACGCTTCGTCAACGTTCTCATAACCAATCTGTTTCAGCAACTTCCTGATGATGCGAACCATCGTGCTGTAATCGTCCACCACGAGGATCGGCATGTTCGGGTCACTCGTCATTCATCTCTCCTTCGCGTTGGCAAGCCGTCCCGCCGTCAAATGACTTCATCGCAGGAGCTCCCGGCTCCCTGCGTCCCGGACGGTCTCGCCAGCATTGTCTCCGTACCGCCGTCGCCACGCTCCGCCGCGGCTGTCGCGCCCAATTAAGGGGATGGCCGCTTGTGCGGGGCTGTCAGCTCTGTGCGGGCGGGATTTCCAAGGCCGCTCCCCCGTCTCTACCTCCGCAATCCGCACGTAAGAGTTCCTAAATGCATCCGGCGTATACCACGATTGTAGGTTGAGCTGGTTGATAATCCTCTACCGTGGATAATGAATTTAGCAGACCGGAAATTAAGGCGGGCGGATCCGGATGCAACGCTCGGACGCGGGCAGGGGGTGAAATCGGACGGATCGGGGCCGATGGCGCAACGGCATCTGTCCCGGACTTCGACAGCTTCGCGAAAGTGACGGGTGGCAATCAGCTATGATTGCTCGGGGCTGACCAGGAGGTATAGCGAATGCCAAATCCCATCCGCGTATTGGTGGTGGACGATTCGGCGTTCATGCGCGGCGCCTTGGCGCGAAGCATCGAGTCCGATCCGCGTTTCAAAGTCATCGACACCGCCAGCGATGGGAAGATGGGCGTGGAGAAAGCGCTGCGCCTGAAGCCCGATGTCGTGACGCTGGACGTCGAAATGCCGGTCATGAACGGGATCGAGGCTTTGAAGGCCATCGTTTCACGAAGCACCATCCCCGTCGTGATGGTCAGCGCCGTGACCGACACGGGCGCGAAAATCACCATGGATGCGCTGGAACTCGGCGCGGTGGACTTCATCCCCAAAGCCAAGGGCGCCGAGCTGATCCACGAGAAGCTGCTCGCCGCCGTCGCCGCGAATCCCGCCCGCCGCGGAATGGCGATGCGCCAGCAGGTCAAAGCGCTGGCCAAGGCCCAGGAAAATGCGCAGGCGCAGGCGCGATCCAGGTTCCAAATTGCTCCGGCTACGCCTCCCGGCATGCGTCCGGGAGCGGCGCCTCCGCCAAACCGGAGTCTGGCGCAGGCTCCGCAGGCCCGTTCCCCAGCCGCGGCGCCCGCTGCGCAACGGGAAATCTCCTACACCCGCGTCCCGGCCAAGATCGTCGTGATCGGATCGAGCACGGGCGGACCGCAGGCGCTGCAGGAAGTGATAAAGCAGCTTCCGCCCAACCTGCCCGTGCCGGTGGTGATCGCGCAGCACATGCCCGCGCAGTTCACGCAGGCGCTGGCCAAGCGTCTCGACGAAATCTGCCCGCCGAAGGTCGTGGAGGCGAAAGACGGCGAGCCGCTGGTCCCGGGCACCGTCTATATCGGCCCCGGCGGTTTGCATCTGCGTGTCACCAAGGGTGAGCTGAAAGTGGCCGAGAGCAAGGGCGAGAGCCTTTATAAGCCGAGCGTGGACGTGCTCGCCGGGAGCGCGCTGGAGGCGTTCGGCAAGAGCGTGCTGGGCGTCATGCTGACGGGCATGGGCAATGACGGCGCGCAGGAATTCATCAAGCTGCACAAGGCGGGCGCGTACAACGTCGTCCAGGATCAGGGAACCTGCGTCGTCTACGGCATGCCGCGGGCGGTCGCCGATGCCGGGGCCGCAGACGAAATCCTCCCCGTGGAGCGCATCGGCGCGCGGATACGCGCGGCTTTCGGCATGTAGGAGGCAAGACCCCTCCCGGCGTGTCACGCCGCCATGCTGTAGCGCATCAGCGCACGCCTCAAAGGCCCCGACACCGCCAGCGCCATCAGCCCGGCCCCGCGCGCAACCTGCAACGGCAGGAAGCCTGAGGTCAGCGTCCGGCCGAGAAGATCGACCGCCAGCGTGCGCACCCACACATCGGCAAGCCGTGAGCGCTCATAGGCGGACAGCGCCGCCTGCGCGCCCGGATCGGACTTCGACCGGCTCACCGCCCGCACCAGATCGCCGATATCGCGAATACCGAGATTGAGCCCCTGCGCGCCGATCGGCGGCATCGCATGCGCGGCATGGCTGATGAAGGCGAGGCGTTCGCCGATGAGGCGCTTCGCGATCAGACCGGCGAGCGGATAAGCGCCGCGGGCGCTGACTTCGACGATCTCGCCCAACAGCCCGTCGAGCCGCCCGGCGATCTCGCCCGCCAGATTTTCGTTCGTGAGCGCAGCCAGACGGGCGGCTTCGGCGGGCTTTACCGTCCAGATGAGCGCCGACCAGTCGCCGGGCAGCGGCACGACGGTGAACGGCCCGCTCGGATAATGAAACTCGGTGCAGGCATTTCGGTGCGGACGGGTATGCCGGAAATTGCAGACGGCCGCGGTTTGCTCATAGGACCAGCTTCGCACACCGACACCGGCCGCCTCACGGCACAACGAATGGACGCCGTCGGCGCCGACCACGAGCTTGGCCTCCAGACAAGCGCCATCAGCGAGCGTAAGCCGCACCGCCGTATAACCCGGCACGATGGCCGTGACGCCCGACGTGGGGATGAAGCCGTCGCCCAGCGCCTCGAAGAGCGCCGCCAGCAGCGCTATGTTGGGGATGTTGTAGCCGAACGCCTTCTCTCCCACCTCGCTGGCGTGAAAGGCGAGATCGGGCGCGCGGAACAGCCGTCCCGTGCGATCAATAAGGTTAAGCGAGGCGAGCGGGGCCGCACTCGGCGCCATCCCGTCCCACAGCCCCAGGCTTTCGAGATAGTGCACCGAGCCCATCAGGAAGGCGGTGGTGCGCATGTCGGGCTGTTCCGGCTTCGGCGCCGGGCCGGTGCAGACGACGCTGAACCCGGCCTGCCGCAGCGCCAGCGCCGCCGTGAGACCGGCTGGTCCCGCACCCACGACGACCACATCGAAGTGGCGAACATCACTTCCCATAACCCGGTTCCTCGATTGGCATGTATGCCTGCTCTCCTCGCGGTGCGAACAGCCGGTCCAATTTACCAGTAACCGGGGTTGCGCCGTAGCGCCGTGGAGCGCGGCGCATCGTTCCCGGCTTCCTCGGCCGCCAGCCGCGTCATCAGCCCCGCCCCCTCGCGCAGCATCTCCCAGCCGCAACGAACCGGCGGACCGTTGCCCTCGACCTGGGCCGCGGTGAGCGCGGGGATGTGAACAAACCCGGCCAGCGGCGGGTGCTCCATGCGGCGGACATGGGCAAGCGTCTCGTAGAACACGGCGTTGCAGAGATAGCGGCCCGCATCGGAGGACACCGCGGCGGCGATGCCCGACAGCCGCAGCCGCCGCGCCATCCTCTCGGCCGGGATCGGCGCCGTGAGCACGGGCGCAGCGCCGCGGCGGACGCGGTGATGAGGCGGCACGGCGTTCGCGTGATCTGCGCGGGCGCTGGTCTGATTGACGGCGCGCGTCTCGATCACGAAGCCCTTCGCCTGCGCCGACACCCCGAAATGCAGAATGGCGTGCGGCCTGGTTGTCTC
>JBNKDX010000269.1:0-4019 GCA_050288485.1 Rhodomicrobiaceae bacterium
GCTACCTCGAGGACCTCGAGGCCGCCATGGCCGACGAGGGCGCCGCCACGCCCCTCCCCTTCGAGAGCGCGCCCGCGACGGGGACGCAGACCTACGTCGACCCTGACGACGAAGAGGACGAGGACGACGGCTTCGACGAACCGCCTTTCGACATGCCTGCCAGCGAACCTGCCCGGCCGCATCCCGAAATCCGCCGCGAGGCCCGCGCCTGCGAGACGCCGCGCCGCAATCCGCTGCCCAGCCGCGAACAGCGGACGCGCCGCGACATCATCGGCGTCTTTCCGGGCCAGACAGGCGGGGCCGAGTTCATCCTGCCGCAACTGAAGCTCCTTAGTCCCCCGCCGCCCCGCCACAACAATCCGGAGCTGTCGGACGTCGCGCTCGGCCGCCGCGCCGAGATGCTGCAGGGCGTGCTGGAGGATTTCGGGGTCAAGGGCTCGATTACCGGCGTCAATCCCGGCCCGGTGATCACGCTTTACGAGCTGGAACCGGCGCGCGGCACCAAATCGTCCCGCGTCATCGGCCTCGCCGACGACATCGCCCGGTCGATGAGCGCGGTTTCCGCCCGCGTCGCCGTCATTCCGGGGCGGGACGCCATCGGCATCGAACTGCCCAACGAGAACCGCGAGGTCGTCTACCTGCGCGAGCTGCTTGAGGCGCCCGACTTCAAATCCGGCAAGGCGCGGCTGGCGCTGGCGCTCGGCAAGACCATCGGCGGCGATCCCGTCACGGTCGATCTGGCGCGCATGCCGCATCTCCTGATCGCGGGCACGACCGGGTCCGGCAAGTCGGTGGCCATCAACACCATGATCCTGTCGCTTCTCTTCCGCCTGAAGCCGGAGGAATGCCGTTTCATCATGATCGACCCGAAGATGCTGGAGCTTTCCGTCTATGACGGCACGCCGCATCTCCTGACGCCCGTCGTCACCGATCCGAAAAAGGCGATCACGGCGCTGAAATGGACGGTCTCCGAGATGACCGACCGCTACGAACGCATGTGCAAACTCGGCGTCCGCAACATCCAGGGCTTCAACCAGAAGGTCAGCCGCGCCAAGCAGCAGGGCCGTCCCCTGACGCGCACGGTGCAGACCGGCTTCGACGAGGACACCGGCAGCGCCATCTACGAGCGTGAGGACGTCGATTGCTCGCCGATGCCGTACATCGTCGTGGTCATCGACGAGATGGCCGACCTGATGATGGTGGCGGGCAAGGAGATTGAATTCGCGGTGCAGCGCCTGTCGCAGATGGCGCGCGCGGCGGGCATCCACCTGATCATGGCCACGCAGCGCCCCAGCGTCGATGTCATCACCGGCACGATCAAGGCCAATTTCCCGAGCCGCATCAGCTTTCAGGTGGCCTCGAAGATCGACAGCCGCACCATTCTCGGCGAGCACGGCGCGGAGCAGCTTCTCGGCGCGGGCGACATGCTGACCATGGCGGCGGGCGGGCGGATCATGCGTGCGCACGGACCGTTCGTGTCCGACGAAGAGGTGGAGAACGTCGTCACCTTCCTGCGCGCGCAGGGCGAGCCGGAATATCTCGACGGCATTTTCGACGATGACGGCCCGAGCGAGAAGGAGAGCGCGCGGAACCCCGATGCTCCGCCGCGGACGGGCGACGATCTCTACGATCAGGCAGTGGACGTGGTGTTACGGGAGCGGCGCGCAACCACCAGCTATTTGCAACGGCGCCTTGGCGTGGGCTATAACCGGGCTGCCTCGCTGATCGAGCAGATGGAAAACGAGGGGCTGATCAGCGCCCCCAACCGCACCGGCAAGCGGGAAATCCTGGCTGGCGGCGAAGCCTGACGCGTTCATCAAATTCCATCGGCCGTCTAGATTTCGTGCGAATTTGGAGCGAGAGTAGGCCCGATTCCGCTGAAACGCCATGAGAGAGCCATCGAGATGAGTCTGAAAACGTCCTGCACCGCGATCCTGGCCTTGTCGATCCTCGCCGCGCCAGCCGCCTGGGCGCAAGGCGCCGGCGTTTCCGTACACGCAAAGACGCCGCCGTCCAGCCCGCCGCCCGTCCAGGAGCAGCAGAAGCAGCCTCCCGCCGAGGTTCAGCAGCCGGTCCAGCAGCACGGCCAGGACCAGCAGCCTGCGCAGACGCAGGAGGCGGCCCCCGCGCAGCAGCCCCAGACCCAGGCCACCGGCGCCGCGACCGATCCGAACGCCGCTGGCGCCGCCGGATGGAGCCCGAAATTCGGCACGCAGCCGCCGGAGGCCAGCGCGTTCACCGGGTCGCCGGAGCAGGTTGAGATCATCCAGAAGATCAACGCCTATTTCAACGGCGCGAAGAACCTGGAAGGCGACTTCCTGCAGACCGACGCCGACAACAAGCGCAAGAAGGGCAAGTTCTACATCGAGCGGCCCGGCAAGGTGCATTTCGACTATTCGCCGCCGTCCATGCAAAAGATCATTTCCGACGGCCGCTATCTCGCGGTGGAGGATCACGATCTCAACACCACGGACCGTTACCCGGTCGAGTCCACGCCGTTCCGGCTGCTGCTCACGCCCGAGGTGGATTTGATGCGCGACGCGCGGATCGTGGCGCTCGACGTGGGGCCGACGGTCATCGTGGTGACGCTGGAGGAAAAGGCCGCCGACGCAGCGGGCCAGATCCGGCTGTTTTTCGACTGGCCGGAGCTCCAGCTCAAGGAGTGGATCGTCTCCGATCCGCAGGGTCTGAACACGCGGATCGAACTGGCCAACCTGGAGGTGAACAAACCGGCCGACCCCGGGCTGTTCAAATTCTCGCCGGATCTGGGCATGCCGAAGTTCAGGGGTGGGTCAAACTGACGCGTATGCAAAATGTGAGCAGGTTGTGGCAACTTAATGAAACCTCAACGGAAACGCGTGATTCGTGAAGCTCTGAAGCAACAGTCAAGCGTTTGTTCACATTTTTTTGCGTTTACCATTGCATTCGTGGTATAGTACATTACGTACTGTGAGAGCGGCGAAGCCAGTCACCATCGGTAGTGCCCCCCGTCTAACCGAAGGTTTCGCCGCTTGGCGCCGGCATCCCTCCCGGCGCACCGCGTAGTACGCACGCATGAAGCGCCCAACCATCGCCGGGGTTGGGCGCTTTTTGCTGTCTGCATGCTCATGTGACGGATGCTCCTGCATGCCTCGAACGAACGGCCGCGCCGCTTGACGCCGCCACACTGCCCGGCTATTGGGCGGACCATGAAATTCCGACTAGCGACGTGGAATATAAATTCGGTACGGCTGCGCATCGGGCTTGTGGAGCGATTCGTCGAGGCGTACCGGCCCGACATACTCTGCCTGCAGGAGATCAAATGCGTGGCGGAGGCGTTCCCCTATGAACCGCTCCGGGCGCTTGGCTTCAGCCACATCGAGGTAAACGGCCAGGCCGGGTATCACGGCGTCGCCACGGTGTCGCGCATCCCCGTCGAGGCGAGGGGCGCCGAGCGGTTCGGCGGCAACGGGGAGGCCCGGCATATCGCCGTCGCCGCGGGGGGGCGGTTGGTGATCCACAATGTCTATGTCCCCGCGGGCGGCGATATCCCGGACGCAGGCGTCAATCCGAAATTCGGGCAGAAGCTCGACTTCCTGAGGACCATGGCGGACTGGTTCGCGGACCGGGACTTCGGCGGCGAGGGGCAGATTCTGACCGGCGATTTCAATGTCGCGCCGCTGCCGAACGATGTCTGGTCGCACAGGCAGCTTCTGAAAGTAGTCAGCCACACGCCCATCGAGGTGGAGCATCTCGCCCGGGTGCAGGCATCGAGCGGCTGGGCCGATATCGTCCGGCGCCACGCTCCCGAGGATCAGAAGCTCTTCACATGGTGGAGTTATCGCGCCCGGGACTGGCGGGCCTCCAATCGCGGACGGCGTCTCGACCACATCTGGACGACGCCGGATCTGGCGGATGCCGCCAAGACCGTCAAGGTGCTGGAGGAAGCGCGCGGCTGGGAGCAGCCCTCCGACCATGTGCCGGTGATCGCCGACTTCGAGATCGATTGATCAGGGAACGAGCTTGTAGCCGCCGGTCTC
>JBNKDX010000270.1:0-4010 GCA_050288485.1 Rhodomicrobiaceae bacterium
GCGGGGTGCCGGCCTCAAGCGTGGCGAGAATGGCGGCGGTGTTGGTCTCGGCGGCAAGGGCCACCGGCGCGTCCGCCACGTTGAGACGCCGGGCGCGCAGGCGGATCTGCTGCGCCGCCTCTTCGCCAGAGAAATAGACGGCCTGCCTGCCTGCGCTCGCGAGCTGCGCCGCGAGTTGCAGGAGGAGCGTCGATTTGCCGATGCCCGGATCGCCTGCGAGAAGAATGGCCGAACCGCCAGCCAGCCCGCCGCCGGTCACGCGGTCGAATTCCCCCATGCCGGTCTCAAGACGGGGCGTCGGCGCGATATCGTCGTTCAGGCTCTCCAGCGCCACGCCCGCCGAACGGCTGCGGCGTTTTGCCTTCGCGTCGAGCGGCGAGGCGGCCGCGGCTTCCTCGGCGAGGCTGTTCCACTCGCCGCAGGCCGGACAGCGCCCCGACCAGCGCGGACTGGCCGCACCGCAAGATTGACAGACAAACTCGCGTCCTGCCTTCGCCATGCCCAGCAATCCCCCCGGTCTTTATTGACGCCGCGCCTTCGCCGCCGCCTCTTCGCGGCTGTTCCCGCCGAAATAGACGCGGCGATACCGCTGCCCCAGGCTGGTCAAGACCTCGTAACTGATGGTGCCCGCACAGGCGGCGGCGTCATCGGCCGTGTGGCGGTGTCCGATCAGCTCGATAAAATCGCCGGGGCGCAAGGCCCCCGCGGGCATGTCCGTGATATCGAAGACGGACAAGTCCATCGAAACGCGTCCAAGGATCGGCAGCCGGTGATCGCCAGCCCAGGCCGAGGCGCCGTCGCGGCGGTCGGAGGAGCCGAGCGCGCGGAAATAGCCGTCCGCGTAGCCTGCCGCCGCAGTGGCGTAGCGCGTCGGGCGGATGAGGCGGCGGACGCCGCCATATCCCACCGTTTCGCCTGCTTGCGCCTCGCCGATGCTGGCGACGCGGGCATAAACATGCGCGACAGGCTCCATCGGATTGGGCCGGTCGGCGAACGGGTTGCCGCCGTAAAGCGCGATGCCGGGCCGCGCCAGATCGAAGTGATAGTCCCTCCCCAAGAAGATGCCCGCCGAATTGACGAGGCTGCGCCCAGCGGCCGGGAGCCCCGCCGACAGGGTCACGAAAGCCTTGAGCTGCCTGCCGTTGGCGGGATGATTGGGTTCGTCGGCGCAGGCGAGATGACTCATCACGAGGCTGACGGGAAAGGCGCGCTGACCGCCCGGACCGCCGTCCAGCGGCGGCGGCTCGCGCAGAAGGTCGCAGTCGGCGGCCTTGATGCCGAGGCGGTTCATGCCGGTGTCGATATGGATGGCGGCGGGCAGCGGCGCGCCGCGGCCGGCGCAGAAGCCGTTCCACGCCTCGATCTCGGCCATGCTGCCGAGCACGGGCCGCGCGTCGATGCTAGCGAAATTCTCGGCCGTGCCGGGCAGAAGCCCGTTCAGCGCATAGATCGTTGCGCGCGGCGCGAGCGCCCGCACGGCCCGCGCCTCGGCGAGCGTGGCGACGAAGAACGTGCGGCACCCCTCACCGATGAGCGCAGGCGCCACGTCATCCACGCCAAGGCCATAGGCATTGGCCTTGACCACCGCCGCGCACTCCGCGGGCGCCACCTTGGCGCGCAGCTTGTTGTAATTGCGGCCCAGCGCCCCGAGATCGACGGCGAGAACGCCGGTGGCCTCGGCGGGAACCGCGCGCGCCGCGGCGGATATGCTGAAATCTATGGTGCGCGGTTTCGTGGCCTGTGTTCCTTATGTCAATGTCGGCAGTCGCCGTACCGGTCATCATCGGCGAGATCGGAAAAGCGTGTAAACTCGCCGGTGAACTGCAGTTTCACGGTGCCCGTGGGGCCGTGACGCTGCTTGCCGATGATCACCTCGGCGACGCCCGCAACCTGATCCATCTCGTCCTGCCATTTCTGGTGGTCTTCGACTTTGGCCGTCGAAGGCTCGCGCCGCTGGACGTAATACTCCTCGCGGAACACGAACATAACCACATCCGCGTCTTGTTCGATAGACCCTGATTCGCGCAGGTCGGAAAGCTGCGGACGCTTGTCGTCACGGTTTTCCACTTGTCGCGAAAGCTGCGACAGCGCCAGGATCGGCACGTTCAGTTCCTTTGCCAGCGCTTTCAGGCCCGTCGTGATCTCGGACACCTCCTGGACGCGGCCGTCGGACGAGCGCTTACCCGAGCCGGACAGAAGCTGCAGATAGTCCACGATCAGCATGCCGAGCCCGCGCTGGCGCTTGAGCTTGCGCGCGCGCGCCGCGAGCTGGGCGATGGATATGCCGCCGGTGTGGTCGATGTAGAGCGGCAGCGACTGCAACTCCTGGGTGGCGTGCACGAGGCGGTGGAATTCCTCCTCGGTGATGAGACCGCGGCGGATCTTTTCCGACGAAATCTGCGCCTGCTCGGAAATGATGCGCGTGGCGAGCTGCTCGGCCGACATTTCCAGCGAGAAGAAGCCGATCACCGCGCCGTCCGCGACTTCCTCGACGCCGCCGACTCCCATCTGTGTGCGGTAGGCCCTGGCGATGTTGAAGGCGAGATTGGTGGCCAGCGCCGTCTTGCCCATCGACGGGCGGCCTGCGAGGATGATGAGGTCGGAGTTCTGCAGGCCACCGAGCTGCTTGTCGAGTTCGCGCATGCCGGTGGACAGGCCGGATAGGCCGCCGTCGCGTTCATAGGCCTTCGACGCCATGTCGAGAGCGTCGGTAAGCGCCGTGGCGAAGGTCAGGAAGCCCGAACCGTATTTGCCCTTCTCCGCGAGGCTGTACAGGCGGCTTTCCGCCTCTTCGATCTGCTTATCCGGCGCGCAATCGACCGGCGAATCGTAGGCGACGTTCACCATGTCCTCGCCGATAATGATGAGATCGCGCCGGACCGACAGATCGTAGACGGTCTGCGCGTAATCCGCGGCGTTGATGACGCTGGTGGCGTGCGCGGCGAGCCGCCCGAGATATTGCGGAACGGTGACGGCGCCGATGGCCTCTTCGTTCTCGAAGTAAGTCTTCAGCGTGATGGGCGTCGCCTGCTTGCCGCTCTGGATGAGCTTCGTCGCCGTCTCATAGATGCGGGCGTGCAGCGGGTCGAAGAAATGGTGCGGCTCAAGGAAAGCCGAGACGCGGTCGAAAGCGTCGTTGTTGATGAGGATCGCGCCGAGCAGCGCCTGCTCGGCCTCGATATTGTGCGGGGCTTGCCGGAACGGCAGCGCCGGTTCGGTATTGATAGCTTCCAGGCGGGGTGCGGCGGCAGGGTTCTGTCTCATGGCGGCGACCCTAGCCGATTCCCCGCCCGAAGGAATCATCCGGGAGCGGAAACCGCCGCGCCGTGCACAGTTTACACAGGCTGTTCAGCGGTTGGTTGACGCGAATTCCTACAACTTATCATGATTCGCCAAGGACTTATCGGAGGACGGGCGTTTCACGAATCACACCGGGGCTGGCGCGGGGCTTGCCGCTCGCAAAAATGCGTATCCCCGCTTCAGGGCGAGACATGTGCGATGACCCGGGTTCTTCACATGGGCAAGGATAACCCGGACCTCGGCGTGCGGCGGCGCGGCGGGCAGGCGCTGCTTCTCCGGCGCACGGTCGCGTCTTTTGAATCATCATGAAGCGCCGCCGCGCCAGCAATCAGAAGTTCCGCGTTCAAGCCCGACTCACAATCGGTGGCCGAACCGTTGCGCGCCGGGCGATGCGCAAATGCCGCAGGTGCGCGGGAACCTCGCCCCTGGCGAAATTCCCCCGATTCTCGCCCGCCTCCGAATCGGCTAAAAATCGAGTTAATGAAACCTTAAATCGAAGACACCCTAAGGTGCCGCCGCCGTGCGGCCCCGGTGTTTGAGGACCGATGATCGCCGCGACACCGCTTCCGCCGCTGCCCCGCTTCAGCCTCGATCATCTTACCGCGCTTGAGCCGGGCTTGCCGGTTCTCGCGCGTCTGGGCCTTACCGGACACGGCTCCGCGCCGCGCAGTACGCTGGAGCGGGCGCTGGCCTCGGTATACGCCGCTCCC
>JBNKDX010000271.1:0-3974 GCA_050288485.1 Rhodomicrobiaceae bacterium
CCGCCAAATTCCCGTGTTGGAAAAAAGATGCCATTTGGCCGGGTTGGAAGCCATGAGCATCGGCCCGGAAACCTTATTCGTGAACGTCGGCGAACGGACCAACGTCACGGGTTCCGCTGCCTTCAAAAAGCTGATTGTCGAAGAAAACTACGAAGCTGCCTTGGAGGTGGCGAAACAACAAGTCGAGAACGGCGCCCAAATTATCGACATCAACATGGACGAGGGCCTGCTCGATTCGGAACAGGCGATGGTGACGTTTTTGAACCTCATCGCCTCCGAGCCGGACATCGCCCGCGTGCCGGTGATGATCGATTCGTCCAAATGGCCGGTGATCGAGGCCGGTCTGAAATGCGTGCAGGGCAAAGCCATCGTCAATTCCATCAGCCTGAAGGAAGGCGAGGCGCCGTTCATCGAGCAGGCGCGCAAAATCCGCCGTTATGGCGCGGCCGTGGTGGTGATGGCCTTCGACGAGCAGGGGCAGGCCGACTCGCAAGCGCGCAAATTCGAGATCTGCGCCCGCGCCTACGGCATCCTGACGAAGCAGGCGGATTTCCCGCCCGAGGATATCATTTTCGACCCCAACATTTTCGCGGTCGCTACCGGCATCGAGGAGCACGCCAATTACGCCGTCGATTTCATCGAGGCGACGCGGCGCATCAAGGCCGAACTGCCGCATGCCCATGTCTCCGGCGGCGTGTCCAACCTGTCCTTCGCCTTCCGTGGCAACGAGAGCGTGCGCCAGGCCATGCATTCGGTGTTCCTCTATCACGCCATCAAAGCGGGCATGGACATGGGCATCGTCAATGCCGGGCAGCTTACGCCTTACGACTCCATCCCTGCGGAACTCCGGGAGCTGGTCGAGGACGTGATCCTCAACCGCCGCGCGGACGCCACCGACCGGTTGCTGGAGGCAGCCGAGCGCTTCAAGTCGGGCGGGCAGAAGAAGGCCGCCGCAGACCTGTCCTGGCGCGAAAAGCCGGTCGGCGAACGGCTGACGCACGCGCTCGTCCACGGCATCACCGATTATATCGACGCTGACGTCGAGGAAGCGCGCCAGCAGTTCACCCGCCCGCTCCATGTTATCGAAGGCCCGCTGATGGACGGCATGAACGCTGTCGGCGACTTGTTCGGGGCGGGCAAGATGTTTCTGCCGCAGGTCGTGAAATCCGCGCGGGTCATGAAAAAGGCCGTCGCCTATCTGATGCCGTTCATGGAGACGGAGAAGCGCGAACTCGGCATTGAGGACAAGCCCGCCGCGGGCATCATCATCATGGCGACCGTGAAAGGCGACGTGCACGACATAGGCAAGAACATCGTCGGCGTCGTGCTGCAGTGCAACAATTATCAGGTGATCGACCTCGGCGTGATGGTGCCCGCGCAGGCGATCCTGGAGAAGGCGCGCGAGATGAAGGCCGACATCATCGGCCTGTCCGGCCTGATCACGCCGAGCCTGGATGAGATGGCCTACGTCGCGGCGGAAATGGAGCGCGAGGGCTTCTCCGTGCCGCTGCTCATCGGCGGCGCGACGACCAGCCAGCTTCATACCGCCGTCAAGATCGCCCCGAATTACAGCCGTAGCCAAGCAATCTACGTCACCGACGCCAGCCGCGCGGTGGGCGTGGTGTCGAACCTCCTCGGCACCGGGCGCGAGGCCTATGTCGCGGATATCCGGACCGAATACGACAAGCTGAAGGAGGCGCATGAGCGCGCGCGCGCCGCCAAGATGCGGACCACGCTTGCCGCCGCTCGCGCCAACAAGTTCCGGATCGACTGGTCGAAATACACAGCCCCGCGCCCGACCTTCCTCGGCACGCGCGCCTTCCGCGAATACGATCTGGCGGCGCTCGTCCCCTATATCGACTGGACGCCGTTCTTCGCCGCCTGGGAGATGAAGGGGACCTATCCGCAGATCCTCGACGATGACCGCTATGGCGCCGCCGCGAAGCCCCTTTTCGAGGATGCGCAGAACATGCTCAAGCAGATCGTTGCGGAGAAGTGGCTGACGGCGAATGCGGTGATCGGCTTCTGGCCCGCCGCGGCTGTGGGCGATGACGATATCCGTGTTTTCACAGACGACACGCGGGCGGAGACAGCCGCCACGCTGCACACGCTGCGCCAGCAGATGACCCGCGACGGCTCTGCCCGCGCCAACACAGCGCTCGCCGATTTCATCGCGCCGGAGGGCAGCGGCGTGGCGGACTTCATCGGCGGGTTCGCGGTGACGGCGGGTATCGGCGAGCCGGGCATCGCCGAGCGTTTCGAGCGCGCCAACGACGATTTCTCGAAGATCCTCGTCAAGGCGCTGGCCGACCGGCTGGCCGAAGCCTTCGCCGAGCATATGCATGAGCGCGTGCGCCGGGAATTCTGGGCCTATACGCCGAACGAGGCGCTGAGCAAGGCCGACCTGATCGCGGAGAAATATCGCGGCATCCGCCCGGCCCCCGGCTATCCCGCCCAGCCCGACCACACCGAGAAGCGCACGCTGTTCGATCTCCAGCCCGACCACACCGAGAAGCGCACGCTGTTCGATCTGCTCGGCGCGGAAGCGGCGGCTGGCGTGAGCCTCACGGAGAGCTTCGCCATGACGCCGCCAGCGAGTATTTCCGGGCTCTATTTCGCACATCCCGACAGCCATTATTTCGGCGTCGGCCGTATCGAACGCGATCAGGTGGAGGATTACGCGCGGCGCAAGGGCTGGACGGTGGACGTGGCGGAAAAATGGCTGGCGCCGATCCTGAACTACGATCCTGCCGCCGATGCGGCCTGACCGGCCCGCGCGGGCGGCGCGAAGGTGGGCCTGATCTCGGCGCGGGCGCGTTTGCAGCCGCTCGTCGCCGCGCCCTGCCCCCAAAGAAAACGTCGCGGTTCTCCCTCGCATCTTGCGGCGCGCCGCCTTCGCGATTACACCTGTGCCAGACGGATGGAGGGCAAGACCAATGATCCCGCTTTTGAATTTCGTTATGCTGGTGATTGACCTTTACATGTGGGTGGTCATCATCAGCGTTGTCATGTCGTGGCTCATCGCGTTCGACGTCGTCAACCGGCGCAACCAGTTCGTTTACATGATCGCCGACTCGATGCAGCGCCTTACCGAGCCCGCACTGAGACCCATCCGCCGCGCACTGCCAGACCTGGGCGGGCTGGATATATCCCCGCTTATCCTCATTCTGGCGCTGATTTTCGCGAAAGACGTGGTCATTTACGGCTGGCTGATGCCTCTCTTCCTCCCTTCGTAAATGGCGAAAGCTGCTTTGAAGCCGCAAGCGAACCAAACACACGCGCTCCCCGCCCGCATGGTGGCGGAGGGGATTGTTGTCGCCGTGCGCCTGACGCCGAAAGCATCGTCCGACGAGGTGCAGGGCGTGGAAGACACGCCCGACGGGCCGGCGCTCAAGGCTCGCGTTCGCGCCATTCCCGACAAGGGCAAGGCGAATCAAGCGGTCATCATCCTGGTCGCGGAATGGCTGGGCGAGCCCAAGTCGCGCGCGGAACTGGCCGCGGGCGGCAAATCGCGACTGAAGCACGTTCTGATACGTGGCGACGCGCAGGCGCTGATGGCCAAGCTCGCCGCGCGGGTGGCCGCCATGCCCAGGATATAGCGCCTTCCCACCCCAGTCTTGTCGCTTTATGCACGGAATCCCCCAAGCGAGGGCGGGAATGACGGCGTATTCGGCGAGCTGAGATGCGGCGGCTATGACGGCCCGTCCGGCGCGGGTGAGGTCGTGCCGGCAGGTCCGGGCGGCGCGCTTGACGAGGCTCAGATGGCGGAGCCGCCGGATATGGCGTGAAAGCGCCGAAGGCGGGATTTTGTCCGGAAGCGGGTCAAGATCGGCCCTCCGGACGCCCGCGATGTTGAACCTGGGGTTCTGCAGGGCGCGCAACAGCGTTCCGTCCGCGGGGCCGAAGAAATCGACGCCGTGAGTGACCGCTTGCCGCTCACGATGGACGTTAGCGGGCGATGGTCTCGCCGTCGG
>JBNKDX010000272.1:0-3951 GCA_050288485.1 Rhodomicrobiaceae bacterium
CCTTCGGGGTATTCTTGATCAGGTGATAGGCCTGATCGGTCATCTCCATCTTTACCAGCACGTAGCCGGGGAAAAACTTCCGCTCCGCGCTCACCTTGCGGCCGCGCCGGACTTCGGCCACCTCCTCCATCGGCACGAGCACTTCGTCGAACAGGTCCCCAAGGCCCGCCGTCGCGGCGCGCTCCTTGATCGCCTCGGCAACCTTCTTTTCGAAATTCGAATGAGCATGAACAATATACCAACGCTTCGTCATGGTTTTACTCGTTGTTGTTTAACGATGCGTTTAAGACTACCGGGCCAGCCCCAGCAAACTCACCACTCCCCAATGCATGATGCTGTCCGCAACCAGAAAGAAAATCGCGGCGATCACCGCCATGATGATCACCATCACGGTGGTCACGACCGTCTCGCTCCGCGCAGGCCAAGTCACCTTGGAGACCTCGGACCGGACCTGCTGGATGAATTCGAAGGGACTTGTCTTAGCCATGCGGAAAATCAGACCTCTTGCGCCTGCCGTCCGGAGCGCGCCCTGCGGCCGTAACCACGGTAACCCCTGGCAGGAGTGGAGGGACTCGAACCCCCAACCCCCGGTTTTGGAGACCGGTGCTCTAGCCGATTGAGCTACACTCCTTCATGGAGCAACATTGCGCGCCCGCCGACAAAAGCATAACGCACCAGCCAGCGAACCATTGATTTCTCAGGGGTTCCGCTGGCGAGATGCCCAAAACCTAGGTCTTTTAAAGGCGCTGAGGGTGGTTGCGTATCACACTCAACGCAGGCTGACTAGAGCCAAAATACAACATTCGCCGCCTTTGCGGGATTTTCACATACGATATTTAACAGATTTTGGTTACATTGTGAAGCTTTTCGCGCACGCTTTCCACGAAGCTTCGGGGCATCACGAATTCGTGACCCGGCAGAAAAGCCGAATAGTCACACTTTATCTGCAGCATCCGGAAAATAATTCCGCTGCAGCGACCTGATATCCGGTAACGGCTATCATTACTGACAGAGCTATGCCGCTCAATCTGTATATCGAATACTTCTTGTCTACCGCCCCCATCACAACAAATTCATCACCGCTTGCGCAAGTGGGCCGCCAGCACCGTTCCGGCCGGGCAAACAGCGCGCTGAACACTGACATTGCCAGAACAAATACGCCCTTAGGTTGATCGCAGCGCCAGCATTCAACCACACAGGACGTTTTTCAAAAAAGGCGGTCGAGTACGCATTCATACGGGTCGCATTTTCGCGAACACGGGCGTACTGCGGGCTCTCCCAGGAGCGTACGGCCAGAATGGCGGGCGCCGGAGCGGCGCCCGTCCTTTTTTCGCGGTCAGTCCATCACGATCTTCGGCGCGCTGCGCTGCGCGCCTCCGGAGACGGCCTGCCACACCGCCGTGGCGATGTCGCGATAGGCTTTGGCATGCGGCCCATCCGGGTCGTCGATGACGATGGGCTGCCCGGTATCCGACGTCTCGCGGATTTTGATGTCCAGCGGGATCTCGCCCAGGAGCGGCACGCCCAATTTCGCCGCCTCGGCCTTGCCGCCGCCATGGCTGAAAATGTCGGTGCGCCCGCTGCAGTGCGGGCAGACGAAGTAGCTCATATTCTCGACGATGCCGAGCAGGCGCACATTCACGCGCTTGAACATGTTCAGCCCCTTGCGTGCGTCGATGAGCGCCAGATCCTGCGGCGTCGAAACGATGACCGCGCCCGCCAGCGGCACCTGCTGAGCCATGGTGAGCTGCGCGTCGCCCGTCCCGGGAGGCATGTCCACGACCATGATGTCGAGCGGTCCCCAGTTGATGTCGTTGAGAAGCTGCGTCAGCGCCGACTGCACCATCGGTCCGCGCCAGATCATCGGCGTCTCCTCGTCGACGAGGAAACCCATCGACATCACTTTGATGCCGTAATTCTCGACGGGGGCCAGCGTGTCGGTGTCGATCTGCGCACCCGTGAGGGCCAGAAGCCGCGGGATCGACGGCCCGTAGATGTCGGCATCCAGCAGCCCGACCTTGAGGCCGTTCGCCGCCAGCGCCAGCGCCAGATTGACGGCGGTCGTCGATTTGCCGACGCCGCCCTTGCCGGAGGCCACGGCGACGATGTGCTTCACATCCTTGATGCCCTCCATCCCGGCTCCCTGCGAGCCGTGGGCATGAGCGTGCCCGCCCGCGCCTGTCCCCGCGCCGTTCCCCGACGCGGCCTTCGGGCCTGCCTGCTCGGCGGTCAAAGTCACGACCACCGTCTCGACGCCCGGAACCTGGGCCGCGGCGCGCTCGGCGGCTTTGCGCATCGGCTCCAGCTCTTTGGCGCGCTCCGGCGGCACGGAAACCGAGAAGTAGACCTTTGCGTCCTGCACCACGATTTCCGACACCAGCCCCAGGCTGACGATATCGCTCTGCCCGTCCGGCCCTTTGACCTGCTTCAACTCCGCAATGATCTGCGCTTTCGTGGGTGTGGCCGTCATAATGCTCCTCGGCGTTTGCTGAACGCTCGCGCTTCTCGTCAGGAAAACGATGCGCTGGCGGATTCGTGCGATTATATGGTTGAGTGCCAGGATGAAGTCCTGACAGCAAGCGATATATAAGGCAAGGAACGGAATGCGCCACAGCGGTCAAGCGGGCGGCAGTGTCGCGGGGGTCATTCTGGCGGGCGGCCGGTCGCGGAGGATGGGCGGCGGCGACAAGGCCCTTCTGCCTCTCGCGGGCCGGCCGATGATCGCGCATGTCATTGAGCGGCTGCGCCCTCAGACGGCGGCTCTCGCCGTCATTACCAACGGCTCCACTAGCGATTTCGCGGCGTTCGGCGTCGCCGTCGCGGCCGACGTCTATGGCGATTATGCCGGGCCGCTCGCGGGGATACTGACCGGCATGCGCTGGGCGCGGGAGCATTGTCCGGCGGCGCGGTGGATCGCCACTGCCGCATGCGACACGCCGTTTCTGCCCGGAGATTATGTCGCAGCCTTGCGGCGGGCCGCAGCCGGGGCGGATGCGCCGGCCGCCGTCGCAGCGTCGGGGGGGCGGTCTCATCATGTGCTTGGGCTCTGGGAGGTGGCGCTGGCAGACGATCTTGCCGCATATCTGACGGAAGGCGGGCGTAGGGTGCAACTTTGGGTAGAGAGCCATCCGCATGTCGCGGTGGATTTCCCCGTCCCGGAGACCGGCGATCCCTTTTTCAACATCAACACGCCGGAAAACTTCGCGCTCGCCGGACGCCTCCCGGGCGGAGAGGCAGCATGACGCCGCCCGTTTTCGGCATCGTGGGGTGGAAGAACTCCGGCAAGACGACGCTGACGGCGCGGCTCATCACCGGGTTGACATCGCGCGGCTTCAAAGTCGCCGCCGCCAAGCACACGCACCACGACTTCGACATGGATCATCCGGGGCGCGACTCTTATCGCTTCGCCGAGGCAGGCGCACGCGGCGTGGCGGTGGTCTCCGCGGCGCGCGTGGCCTTTCTCCACGAGTTGCGCGGCGAGCCGGAGCCGTCCCTGGTCGAAATCGCCGGGCGGCTTGCAAACGCTGATCTGATCCTCGCCGAAGGTTTCAAACAGGAGGGGCACCCGAAAATCGAAGTCCGCCGAACCGAGGCGCGGCAGACCACGCCGCTTCTCGGCGCGGCGCCGGGGATCGTCGCCATCGCCGCGGACCATGCGGTGGATAGCGGCGGCCTGCCCGTCTTCAGCCTCGACGACGCGGAAGCGATCGCGAATTTCATTCTTCAAATCACGGGCATGGAGGCGCGGGTATGACCGAGGGGCTTCAGGGTGACTGTTTTCAACACGGCGGCAAGCGGCTCCGGCACGCCGAGGCGCTCTCCCTGCTGCGGGAGCGTCTGGCGCCGGCCGCCGGGACGGAGGACGTCGCGCTCGGCTCGGCGATGGGCTGCGTTCTTGCCGAGACGATCGTGGCGCCGCGCAACATCCCGGCGCACGACTACTCCGCAATG
>JBNKDX010000273.1:0-3942 GCA_050288485.1 Rhodomicrobiaceae bacterium
GGACGACGTTGACATAAGCCGTCACCGTGTCGAGCAGGACGGTATGTTCGGAGGCGCGCAGATCCTCGCGCCCCGCCTCGACGCCGGCCTCGGCGCCCTTGACGGCGTTGATGGTGCGAAATCCGCGAAAAATGGGCTGGACAAGCGACATGGAATAGCTGCGGGGATAACTGTCACCGTCCATCCCCGGTTGCGGCGGGCTGGTATCGACGTGTTGGTAGGTGTGGTCCGCCTGCCCGGCGATCGTAGGGCGAAACCCCGACTTCGCGCGGGCCACGTCCTCATCCGTTGCGCGCAGTTGCGCCCGCGCCGACTTCAATGTGGGGTTGTACAGATAGGCGGAAGCAAGCGCTTCACGCAGGGATTCCGCGTGCGCCTGACCCGCCATCAGCGCGAACAACGCAACCGACAGCCCAAACGCCTTCAGCGCGGGCCGCCCCGCGATGGCGCCGCGCGCACGAGCTTCCATTCCGGGTCTGCTATGCATCCCTGCCGGTCCCTTCATGACATCAAATGCCAGAGGGGGCACGCCCAAACCTCGCCCACCCTTCTTGGTCTCATTACGCATGTCCGGGAGCCGAGGTGAAGTCAAACCCGACTCAGGATGTGCTCTTTTTCGCGCTTCGTTGCCTTTTTGCCTCGCTCGCTTCATGAAATCACCCGTTCCGCATGACACTGGTGCACGGAGAAACGGTATTCGCCGTTTGGGGCGTCATGTTGATTGGATACCAGGACGCAACATCCGTCGCGTTGAGGGGAGTATTCCCCCCAGGCATCGGGCCGCGGCATCGCGGACCGCCGGAACTCTACATGCAGATATTCTATGTACGGAGACGCCTGGCGCGGAAGCAAAACCGCACCGCCCGGGCGAATACTGCTCCGCAGACGCTCAGAACACGAAGGCCGGTCTTGCCTCGAACCCGGGCAGAAGCGGGCATCCGGCATTGAACGCCGCAACCTCGCGGACACACCCGTCAGTCTTCTGGAACAGCCGGGCCTTCGCTCCGGCATCCCCGCCCATCACCGCAACGAGCCGCCCGCCGGGGGCGAGCTGCGCCAGGAGCGTGTCAGGCCTGACCGCCAGACGGCCGTTGACGAAAATGACGCCGAACGGTCCCTTATCGGGCGCCCCGCCGTCAAGCGGGCCTTCGACGATGTCAACACTATCAACACTATCAACATGCTGCGCCGCCAGCGTGTCCTTCGCCACCGCGGCAAGACCGGCGTCGCATTCGAGCGCGACCACCGAGGCCGCGAGCTTTGCCAGCACGGCCGAAGAGTATCCGGTCGCGGCCCCGACATCGAGCAGCTTGTCGTTCGGGCGGATTTCCGCGAGTTGCGCGAGCTTGGCGAACACCATCGGCGTGAGCAGATAGCGGGCGGCGTGGCCGTCGCGGGCGGCTTCCACCTGCAGCGGGGCGTCGACATAAGCCAGACTGCGCAGGGACGGCGGCACGAAAGCCTCGCGCGGCACCTCACGCAGCGCCGCCAGAAGCCGCGGATTCGTGACCGCGCAGGTGCGTATCTGCGATTCGACCATGTTGTGGCGCTCGACCGTGAAATTGCTCATGCTGATCCCCGAAAATCCAAGATGTAACAGCCGCCCCCTAACGCGGTACGCAGACATTAAGGCAATCGGCGCAAACTTGCTATGGTGAGTTGACAGTGTGGTTTGGCGGACCGCCGCAAGCACGCTTGAAAACGCCCGCCCGGCATCCCCGCTTTCACGGGAATGGCGAGAGGGCGGGACGCAGTACTTCTGGCGTTCTGAGGGGCGGGACCGCCTGTCCTATTGCCCCACCGTCTCCGCCGCGACCATCTTCAGGAAGGCGGCGCCCAGGGCACGCTTGCCTTTCTCATTCAGGTGCCCGCCGTCGCTCGTCAACTCGGTGCGCAGCGCTTCGACCTCCTTGCCGTCCGGCCCCTTCACCGTTTCCGCTTCCAGCTTCGCGATGTCGAAGAGGTGGTTGGCGTCAAAATTGGCGCGGATATATTCGTTGAACTTTTTGCGCTTGGCGTTGTCGATCCAATCCGGCGGCTCCTTGCCCATCATCCTCTTCATCCAGGCTTTCGGGCCGCTCGGGATGGCCGTCAGCGGCGTGGTCACGGCCACAAAGCGGATTTCGGGGCGGGCCGTCCGGAGTTTCTGGAGCGCCTCGGTATAGGCTTTGGCGATGCCCACGGCGTCGCTGTTCTGGTTGAAATCGACGTAGCAGAGCTTGACGAGCGCCACATCCACTTTGGGGAACGAGGCGTTGCCGACGGTCCGCTCGAAATCCGCGATCTTGCCCATCGGATCGCCGTTGCCGCCCACATAGAACTGGAAGATCCCCGCTCCGCTCGCGGGCGGCTCGCGCGTCTCGACGATGTTCATTTTGACGCCGTTCTCGCCCGCCAGTATTCGGACGCCGTCGAGAATGTTGTCGCCGACCGACTGATGCGCGAACGCCACGCGGCGTTTCGCCGCCGCCTCGATTTCAGGCTTCGATACGGTGGGCATCTTCGCCTCCTGACTGCGGACGGCGCCGCCCGGAAGGATCATGACGAATGCGGCGAGCAGCAGGGCTCCGAGCCCGGCCCGGCCTCCTGAAACGCGATGCGCCCATTGCGGGCTGGGAATTGTCATGGCTGTTCTCCTCCTTTTTGTTTCACTCGCTCGTTACTGAGAAAAAAAGTATTGGACGGCGTGCGCGGCCAGGAGCGCGATGACGAAGGCCGGTATGGCCGCCAGCCAGTCCAGGCTTACGCCCGTCAGGGCGGCGATGATCAGCGCCGGCAGCGCCAGCACGAGCAGCACATATCGCGCCGGGCCGCGCGAATAGGCCGCCACGCCGTCCCACAGCGTGAGCGGCGAATTATGCTTGGCGGCGCGCGCCGGTCCGGAGGCTGCGATGCGGATGTTCCAGCGGCGCAGGGGGGGCGCGGCGGGCGGCGTGTCGCCTTCGCTGGCGAGATGGGGACGCCGGCTTGCCCAGCGCAGGAAATCGTCGCGCGGCCACAGGATGAGCGTCTGCCGTGGACAGAATTTGCCCTCCTCGTAGAGCTGGCGGCGCCTGGCGCTGTTGTAGCCGATATCGGCGGCCCGCCCCGGCTCCATGTCCACCGCGTAGGCGCCGCCCTCCAGGAAGATGTCGCGCATCCATGCCAGACGCGGGAAACTCTCCGCCACGCGCGGCGAATGGAACCACGAATTGCTGATGAGAGCCTTGATGTGCGGCTGAAGCTCCATTGCCTTGGCGATGCGCCAGAGCGAGCGCTCGAATTCGGCCTGCGGCGCCGCGAGCGGGTTTCGCCGGGCATAATGGTAGTGGAGCGACATGACCGGCCCAACGCCATGCACCGCAAAGGCCAGTTGGCCAAGAAAGCCGGGCAGGTCGAGCGGATGAATGCACAGCGCGTGAAAGGCGGGAACGCGCCGGGTGACCTGGAAGTTCACTTCTCCGGCGGGAAAGCGCCGCAGCGAGGCCAGATACGCCAGATCGTTGAAACGCCAGCTCGCGACGTTGAAATGGCTTTCCCAGTGCTTTGCATGTTCGGCGATCTCGCAGGCGAAGGCGGCGTAAAGACGTTTCACGGAATTGGGCACGCTTTCGGCATGCACGCGCGGAACCGCTGCCGTCAACGCGGCGAGCGCGGCATAGTGCTCGATCCGCACGCTCGCGGCGGCGGCGTCGGCGGGCAGCGCGGCGGCGATGCGGCGGAATTCGCCCTCCGTCTCATGCGGATAGCCGTGGAGGAGGCGGAACCACCCTTCGGCGTCACGCGGAGCGCCCGGCAGGCGCGCATCGAGCCCGGCGAACTCCGGCCGCCTGAGCGCTTCGCGGCACTTCGCCGCCGCGGCGGTCAGTTCCAACTCGATGTTGTCCGGGATAATGGTCATCCGGCTTCCATGGGCTCGGGGCGCAGCGCTCGCCGTCCCCTTATTGAGAAAAATAGTACTGG
>JBNKDX010000274.1:0-3940 GCA_050288485.1 Rhodomicrobiaceae bacterium
AGGTGCGGTAAGGCAGATAGGCGCCGAAGACCTCGCTCTCGTCCGCCACCACCAGCACGTCATAGCCGGGGGCGCGCTGGGTGAACACGGCCATCTGTTTCTGCACCTGCTGGTGGCCGGTGTCGCTGCGCCGTGATCCCGCCGGTTCCTCGAAAGTGCGCTCCTCGACGATCTTGGTGCCGAAACGCTTGGCGGCGCGCTTCAGTGCTGCGGTGAACGCCCTGTCGGCATCCTTGACGCCGCCCGCCAGCAGCCAGCGCGTCCACTTCTTCCAGGCCAGATACTGCGCCAGCGCGTCGGCGAGCATCGCCCGGCTCGGCGCGACGTGGAACAGGTTGGCCCGGCAGTTCTCCTCCCTCAGCGCGTCATCCGTGGAATTGACGTTGAACAGCAGCATGTCCCTGGCGGCGTCCGTGTCCGCCAGCTTCAGCTGCACGGAGCCCGGCGCGTTGAGAAGCACGAAGCGCACGCCCGCGGCGGCGAATTTGCCGAGCGCGGCCACCGCCGCCTCCGGGCTCGCCGCCTTTTCCACCTGTAGCGTGAACTCCTGATTGGTGAAGCGTCCAGTGGTCTGGTTGTCCCTGATGCCGAGTTGCGCGCCCGCGAGGCCGTCGTCGGCAGGCGGCGCGTCGATGCGCGACAGGGGCACGATGTCCTCGCCCGTCACGCGCAGCAGGCCGATGGCTACCTTGACCGGCTCCTGCGCACGCGCCGCCATGGCCGGAAGCAGCAGCGCCAGAAGGAACAGGCCGCCGGCAGCGGCGATCCGGCGGTATGATGGATGGGCGTTCCTCATGTTCTTACGAAATTCTTATTATTGCCGTCAAAGTACAAACCTGACTACGATGGATAACAATGTTGCGCATGTGCGTCAATGGGAACACATATTTGTGAGGACTCCGGCGGACAGCGGGACAGTATTGCGGTGCAATATTTGTATGACGCGATACGCGTGTTGGTTAATATTGTGTCATGGCCGGATAGCGTAAATAATGTCCGCTGGAAAAACCTTAAAAACGTTGCGGCCCGGCGGGCGCCGTCTTAAACTGGCCGAAAACGAGAATGGGGAGCGAGACAACGACATGACCCTTTCCGCCGGTGTGCGCCTGCTGGCCGCGCTGCTGATCTTCGCCTGTGCGGTGCCTCCCGCGGATGCCGCCGGGCGGAAGACGGCTTTCTTTCCCTTCGAATGGGTGAGCTTCAGCGCCGAAGCCCAGCGCGCCGACGAGGTGGAGCGCCTCAAGATGATCGGCGCCCATTTGCGTGAATTGCTAATCGCGTCCGGCGCCTATGACGCCGTCGATCTCGCGCCCGCGGCCGACGCTATCGCCAAGGCGCGCAAGTTCAGCGACTGCCGCGACTGCGCCGAGGAAATCGCTCGCTCAGCGGGGGCCGAGGTCGCCGTGACGGCATGGATACAGAAGGTTTCCAATCTCATCCTCAATATCAACATCGTGATTTCGGAGGCCGGGAGCAGCAAGCTCATCGCCGTGGGCAGCGCCGATATTCGCGGCAACAACGACGTGTCGTGGCGGCGCGGCGTCGAATGGCTGGTGAAGAACAGGCTGACGAAGTGAAAGCCTGCGACGAAGCGTGCTATTCGGGTAGCGCCGCGGCCGGTTTCGGGAGGCAAGATTGATCAAGCGCGCGATAAAACTCGTGTTCCTTCTGTCGATCCTTCCGCTCGTCATCATGACGGCGCCGCTCCGCGCGGAAACCATCAAGCCTGGCCTGCTCAAATTCGGCACGGTCGGGTGGCTGATGGACGTCATCGAGCATCATGGGCTCGACCGCAAAGCCGGTTATAAGCTCAGCCCGCTGGAGCTGGCTTCCAACAACGCCACTAAGGTGGCGCTTCTCGGCGGCGAGGCCGACGTCATCGTCAGCGACTGGTTCTGGGTGCTGCGCCAGCGCGCGAGCGGGAGCCCCCTCGTCTTCACGCCCTATTCGATGACGGTCGGCGCGCTCATGGTGCCCGCCGCCTCGAAGCTCAAATCCATCGCGGAGCTGGGGGGCAGGAAAATCGCGGTCGCGGGCGGGCCGCTGGACAAGAGCTGGTTGCTGTTGCGCGCCGTGGCGCTGAAGGCGGGCGCTGGCGATCTGGCGGAAAGCGCGACCCCGGTCTTCGGCGCGCCGCCGCTCCTCAATCAGCAGGCGCTGTGGGGCGAGGTGGACGCCACGCTCAACTACTGGCACTTCGCCGCCGCGCTCGAAGCGGCAGGGTTCCGGCGGCTGGTCTCCGTGTCCGAGCTGATGACGTCGGCGGGCCTCAAAGGGCCGATCCCGCTCATCGGCTTCGTGTTCTCCGAAAAGCTGGTTAAGGAGAAGCCGAACGCGCTCGCCGGGTTCCTGAAAAGCGTCGCCGAGGCGCAGGACATGCTTCTGAAATCGGACGCCGAATGGGACCGGCTGCGTCCGCTGATGCGCGCCGCCGACGACGCCAGGTTCCGCGCGCTCCGCGACCGTTACCGCGAGGGTATCCGCTTCGCCTGGGGGCAGGAACAACGAAGGGATGCGGAGAAGCTGTTCGGCATTCTGGCCAGACTTGGCGGCGAACAATTGACAGGCAAAGGCGTGAGGTTCGATGCCCGCATCTTCTGGCGGGCGCCGGAGAAGTGATGGTCCTTTCCCGCATCAGCATGTCCAGGGGATTGTGGAGCGCCGTCTCCATCGCGGCGCTGCTCGCGATATGGGGCATGGCGGCGGAGATCGGCGGCAGCCGCTATCTGCCCTCGCCGCTGGCGGTTTTCGCGCACATGGCCGCCGAGACGGCGCGGGGCGCGCTGCCCTTCCATGTCGGGGTGACGCTGGCCCGGGTCGCCGTGGCGTTCGCGCTGGCCATGATGCTGGGGGCGGCCGTGGGCATCGCGCTCGGGCGGCGGCGTGCGCTCAACCTGTTCCTCGACCCGTGGCTCATCCTGGCGCTGCACATGCCCGCGCTGGTGACCATCGTGCTGTGTTACATTTGGGTGGGGCTGAACGAAACCGCCGCCATCCTCGCCGTGGTCATCAACAAGGCCCCCAACACGGCGGTGACGCTCCGCGAAGGCGCGCGCTCGCTGGACAAGAGTTTCGAGGAGATGGCTTTCGTCTATGGCTTCGGCCGCTGGAAGACCTTCCGCCACGTGCTGGCGCCGCAACTGGCGCCGTTTTTCGTGGCGGCGGCGCGCTCCGGGCTGGCGCTGGTGTGGAAGATCGTGCTCGTGGTCGAACTGCTGGGGCGCTCCAACGGCGTCGGTTTCGTGATTTACACCGATTTCCAGAATTTCGACGTCACCGGCATCCTTGCCTATGCGATCGCCTTTATCGTCGTGGTGCTGGCCATCGAACACGCCGTCCTGCAGCCGTGGGAAACGCTTGTCAGCCGGTGGCGCCAATGAGCGGGTTGACGATCGGCATCGAACGGAAGGTTTACCGTCGCGCCGGAAACGGCGACGTGACCGCCATCGCCGAGTTGCATTTTTCCGTCAAGGAGAACGAATTCGTCTGCATCCTCGGTCCGTCGGGATGCGGGAAAACGACGCTCCTTAACCTCATAGCGGGACTGGACGGCGATTTCGACGGCCGGATCGCGCCCGGGCCGGGTGAGCGCTCGCGCCGCCTCGCCTATGTGTTTCAGACACCGCGCCTCCTGCCCTGGCGGACGGTGCTGGAGAACCTGACCCTCGCCGCGGGCGCCGAACCGAAAGCCGTGGCGCGGTGCCGCGATCTCCTGGCCGAAGTCGGCCTTTCCGGATGCGAGCGCGCCTATCCGGGAGAGCTTTCGCTGGGGATGCAGCGCCGCGCCGCGCTCGCCCGCGCTTTCGCCATCGAGCCGGGCCTTCTCCTGATGGACGAACCGACATCCGGCGTCGGGCCGGGCATGATCGACGCGTTCCACAAGCTGATCGCCTCGTTGCCGCGCGAGATCACTATCGTGATCGTCGAACACGACCTCGAT
>JBNKDX010000275.1:0-3926 GCA_050288485.1 Rhodomicrobiaceae bacterium
AGTCGAAGAAGCCCGCCTCGTTCATGCGCCGCCTGAGCGAACCGATAACCTCGACGCGCGTCATGATGTTGCGATGGAGGCTCTCGCGGCGCAGATCGAGGAAACGGTATTTGAGCCGCGTTTCCTCCGGATAGTCCGGTTCGCCGAAGACCGGCAGCGGCAGTTCCTCCGCTTCCGACAGCACGTCCAGCACCTCGATGCGCAGTTCCACCGCGCCGGTGGGCATGTTCGGATTGACGGTATCCTCCGTGCGCGCCACCACCTTGCCGTCCACGCGGATCACCCATTCGGCGCGGACACGCTCGGCCGCCGCAAAAGCCGGGCTGTCCGGCTCGACCACGCATTGCGTCAGGCCGTAATGGTCGCGCAGGTCGATGAACAGGAGCCCGCCATGGTCGCGCACGCGATGCACCCAGCCCGAGAGCCGCGCCTCCTCGCCGACATGCGCGGAACGAAGGTCTCCGCAGGTGTGACTGCGGTAGGCGTGGCGCGGTCCCGCCTTCTTCGCGGCGCCCGCCGCCTTTTCGCCCTTGCCCGGCTTGGCGGCCATGGTCTTTGACTTCGGCGTCCCCGCCTTGCTGCCCGTCTTGCTCATGTCTGGACTTTCCGGTGTTCTGGATATTCCGGTGATGCGGTAAGCGCGGCGCGATGCGCGGCGTCCGGCTAAGGAATTCGAAATGCGGCCTTGCCGCCCCGCGAGGGTGAGCGTCAGCGGGGCTCTGGTCCTGGGGCGGTTTTCGTGCCGAAAAAACGCACGTGCGGCCGCGCTTGTCAACTAGCTCTACATCTTGAAGCGACACTTCCCCGCAACGACGGAAACGGGCGGCCCGGACGGTATCACCGGCATAGACACCAACCGGAAAGGAACCCGTCATGCATAGCCTGACCCGATTTCTCGCAGCCGCGGCCATGTTGCTTCCCATTGCCGCCGCGCCAGCGCACGCGCAGGATGCCGAAGCGGCTCTTGCGATGATCGAGCAATGCCGCGACGACGTGCGCGATCTGTGCCATGGCATCCCCCCTGGCGGCGGACGTATCGCCGTGTGCCTCTATTCGCAAATGGACCGGCTGAGCGACGGCTGCCGCGTGGCGGTGAAAACGGTTGCTGCACAGAGAGCTTGCGCGGGTGACTATCTCCGCTTCTGCAAGGGCGTACCGCGCGGCGAGGGACGTATTCTCGCCTGTCTGAAGGGCGCCGGGCGCGATGTTTCACGGGCCTGCCGCGAGAAGCTGGCCGACGCGGCGCTCGATCTGAAGTGACGGCGTGGCGGCGGGGCGCGCACGAAGGATGCTCCGGACAATAACCGCCGCGAGCAATCAAAAATCTCCCTCACCCGGCGCCTGACGGCGGCGAGGCAAAGCCTAGGCTGGGTGAGGGGGAGCGGCACAGCGATCCGCTTGATTACTGCCCGGAATCAGCGCGTCGGCGGCGCGAGATATTTTCCGCTCACCCAACCGGCGACGCCCAGATAACGGACGTGACACCAGTCGCCGTCGCACCTGCCGATGGGAACGATGCCCGTGGCATATGCCGGAATACGGCCGACGACGTGAGCGTCATCACCCGGATAATCGACGACATCCAGCGCGCTCCACATGGCCACGCCGGAGACGTGGAAGACCTGCGACGCCTCCAGGCTCTCGTCCGCGAGGTGCCGCCGCAATACCCAGCCGGTCGCGCCGCCGAAGCGGACGAGGCACCACTCGCGCTCGCATTTCTGCAGGCCCTCGACGGTCTTCGCATCACGCGGAATGGCTCCGACGATGGGCGCCCCCTCTTCCGCACGCTCGCGCATCGACAGGAACGCATCGCCGCCGAGACCGGCAAGGGCGTAGGATTTCCTGTCGCTCGCTTCCACGGCTTTGGCCACGGCCGGATTGACGATGGCCGCCTGTGTCGCCGTGGTCACCGTCTTGTTGAGCGCGTGCGGTTCGCCGCCGCTTCCCGCCGCGTCCTCTGCCTTCTCCACCTTGCCGGCATCCGGCGCAACCGGCTTTTCAAACGCCGTGTTCTGCAGCCAGCCGACGAGCGCGCCGGAACGCACGTAGCACCAGTTGCGCAGACAGGGGGACAGCCGCTCAACCGTTTCCGTTCCCTCGGGCAGGTGACCGGCTACCGGCAGTTTTTCATTGGGAAAGGCGTAAACGGGTATGGAGGGACCGCCGGTCCGCGCGATGATCTTCAGCGTCTTCGGCCACTCCGTCGTCTCCTGCGCCTGCGCGGGTTTTGCCCCAGCAGCGGCCTGCGCATCCTCGTCGGGCATCAGATATTTGGAGAAGACCCAGCCCTTGCGCCCCTTGTATTCGACCGGACACCAGTTGCCCTCGCAGGGACCGCCAGGGAGGCCCCCCGTGTCCACCGGGATGTAGGCGAGGACACTGGAGCGGTTGGACGGCTTCTGCCGGAGGTGAACCGAGGCCGAGCCGTCCACGTCGTTGATGCGCCAGGTTTCGGCCCTTGCCGCCTGCGGCGCCATTGCCGAAAGGATCACTGCAGCAACGACCGGCCCGGCCGCCACAAGTCCTGCGCTGCCTAGCCACACACCCATACACGCGCTCCTACCGCGTTTTCACGCTTCGAAACTTGCCTGCCCCTCCGCAGGCTGCCACCCAAATGGCTGGCCCGATGTTACACTGAGAGTGAATTCCGGCCGACGCCCTCCGCCCGTACATCCGCAGGCAGCGCAATGCGCTTCAGGTAAGGCCAGACCTCCCCCTTCACGGTGACGATAATGGCGCAAAGCGCCCCAAATGTGAATGTTTTTTCAAGCGAGCGGTTAATTCTGCCGCGTCGGCGAAATCGTGGCGTCAGGCGCGCGTTGCGGACAGTTCATGTGGTGTTCATGATACAAATTGCTACTATAGTCGTATCCCTCCCTTAATGACGTTGCCACGCTTATTGAAATTCTCCGCGTATTTCGTGCATGCTTCTTGCCGTACCGGTGTATTGCCCGCCCTGAAGATCAGGAAGCACTGGAGCCCGCGATGCGCATGACGACACTCTGCAGAAGCGTGGGGCTGGCTGTTGTCTGTGTCTTGCTGGCCGCGCCGTCAGAAAAATTGAATGCACAAGGAGCGGACAATTCGCCGCAGGCGCAGCAGGACGGCGTTGGCAAGCGCCAGCCGCGTAAGCCCAATCCGGCATTCAAAAACGATGCCGCTTATCAGCAGTCGTCCAGGCTGCTCGCGGCCATCGAGAGCATTCTCTCCAGCGCCGCGGAGAAACGGGCGAAGCTCGACGAACTCCCCCGCCGCGAAACCTATGTGATCCCGCCACTCTGGCAGGAGACGCGCGAGGACCGCCAGAAGGCGATCCGCCGCCTGCTGGACGCCGCGCTGGACATCGTCACCGACGCGCCCATCGTCGAAATGCAGGACAGGCTCGCCGTGCACCGCCGCACCATCGCGGAACTGCGCGACCAGATCGCCGCTTTGCGCGAGAAACGCATGCGCGCGCCGGAGGGCGGCTTCATGCCGGGCGTGCTGTCGGATACGCAAGCCTCGATCGACTCCAGCATCGCCGATCTGGAAGCGCGTATCAAAACGAACGAGGAGGCCATCGGCGTCATCAAGAAGGAGATCCGGACGGCGCTGGTGTCGGCTGGCGTGCATATCAGCGAGCCGCAGCTCGACCTGCTGCTCGACAGCGTGCTGGGCGGCGACATCGTCAAGCTGGTGACGGCTTTTCAGGCCGCCCGCGGCATCGACGAGCGGCTCGGCGAACTGCTGGCGCAGTCGAACGAGGATGTGAAGGCCGCGCGGCGGTATTTCGCCATGCATGCCGCCCTCTTCGCCATGATCGTGCACGCCCAGGACACGCTGATCGAGAAGATCGACACGGACTATGTCGCCAAGTTGCACGCCATTCTCGATGACTTGGCCCGCGCGCACTCGAACAGCCGCCGCCTTCTGGGCGAACAGAACCG
>JBNKDX010000276.1:0-3906 GCA_050288485.1 Rhodomicrobiaceae bacterium
GCTCGTGCTCTACGCGCATGTGAGGACCGGCCAATGGGCGAGCATAATCCCGGCGCGCTTCGTGGAAACGTTCGACGAACCATCGGCGCTCAAGGCCATTGCGCTGGTCGACCCGGTGGCCACGCACCGCATCGGCCTCGTCCTGGAGCGCCGCGAGCCGCATTCGCCGGTGCTGGAGGCGTTCAAGACGCTGGCGCGGCGTATCGGCGGCAAGCCCAACCCGGCGGCCTGACACTCGGCCGGGCGGCAGCGGGATCACTCCCACTCGATCGTGCCCGGCGGCTTGGACGTAATATCGTAGACGACGCGGTTGATACCCTTCACTTCGTTGATGAGGCGCGTCGCCGTGCGGCCCAGGAATTCGTGGCTGAAATCGTAATAATCGGCCGTCATGCCATCCGTCGAGGTCACCGCGCGGAGGGCGCAGACATAATCGTAAGTGCGGGCGTCGCCCATCACGCCGACGGTCTGCACCGGCAGAAGCACCGCGAATGCCTGCCAGATCTTGTCGTAGAGACCCGCCTTGCGGATCTCGTCGAGATAGATCGCATCCGCCTTGCGCAGGATGGCGACGCGCTCCGGCGTGACGGCGCCGGGAATGCGGATGGCGAGGCCCGGTCCGGGGAACGGATGGCGCCCGATGAAATGATCCGGCAGGCCCAGCTCATGGCCGAGCGCGCGGACCTCGTCCTTGAACAGCTCGCGCAACGGCTCCAGAAGCTGCAGGTGCATCCGCTCCGGCAGCCCGCCGACATTGTGATGCGACTTGATGGTCACCGACGGCCCGCCCGTGAAAGACACGCTTTCGATGACGTCGGGGTAAAGCGTGCCTTGAGCGAGGAAATCCGCGCCGCCAAGCTTATCCGCTCCCGCCTGGAACACGTCGATGAACAGCCCGCCGATGGTCTTGCGCTTCTGCTCCGGATCGACGACGCCCTCAAGCGCGCCGAGAAAGCGCGCCGAGGCATCGACATGCACCAGCGGGATGTTGAACGAGCCGCGGAACAGTCCGACGACCTCCTCCGCCTCGCCCTCGCGCATCAGGCCGTGATCGACAAAGATGCAGGTGAGCTGATCGCCGATGGCCTCGTGAATGAGCACGGCGGCCACCGCGGAGTCCACGCCGCCCGAAAGCCCGCAGATGACGCGCGCATCCCCCACCTGCCGCCGGATCCTGGGGATCATCTCGTCGCGGAAGTGCGCCATCGTCCAGTCGCCGGAGCAACCGGCGATGTTGTGAGTGAAATTGTGCAGCATGACCGCGCCCTGCGGCGTGTGCACAACCTCCGGGTGGAACATCAGGCCGTAGAACTTGCGCGTTTCGTCCTGGATGACGGCGAAGGGCGCGTTCTCCGACACGCCCACGACCTCGAAACCCGCGGGCAGCGCCGTCGCCCGGTCGCCGTGGCTCATCCACACGCGCAAAGACTCGCCCGGCTTGGCCAGCCCTTCGAACAGCGGGCAGGCGCCCGTCACCTTGACATCGGCGCGGCCGAATTCCCGCTCCGTCGAGGGCGAGACTTCGCCGCCGAGCTGCGCAACCATGGTCTGCTGGCCGTAACAGATGCCGAGCACCGGCAGGCCGCTGGTGAAAACGGCGTCAGGCGCGCGCGGCGTTCCGGCATCGATGACGGAGGCGGGACCGCCGGACAGAATGATGGCCTTGGGTTTCAGCCGCTCCAGCGCTCCGGCTGCGGACTGGAAGGGCACAATCTCCGAGTAGACGCCGGACTCGCGCACGCGCCGCGCGATGAGCTGCGTAACCTGGCTGCCGAAATCGATGATGAGGATGGTGTCGGTCATGGCGTGCCGGTAACACCCGCGCCGGGCTCGCGTCAAGAACTCGCGCCGCCGCACTCCCTGCAAGCGCGACGCACCCTTGCGCCGCGCTTCGGAATGCCTATGACCTGGATCAGGCCGTTACTGAGGGCAGTGAGCGGGCGCCATGCCGCCGCGGGCTTTCAGCTCCGCGCAGGCCCAGTCACGCGCGGCTTCGGGAAGGTTGCTGTTCAGCATGACCCATTTCTCGTCCTCGGGCGAGACATACGGCGTGTAAATACCAGCAAGCCAGAAACCGCCTGCCACGATTACCGCCAGAATGACGACGGCGAAAAGAAACCTGATCATCTCTCTTACTCGCTCTCAAATTGTTTCCATTGACGCCGACGAAGCAAAGCCTGAACAGACTGGCGTGCACGGTGCGGATCGTAAGCCGCAGATGTGACAACTATTCTATGCCGGCGACTTGTCTCGCACCTGCACGCGGCGCCTCGTGGCGCGCCGCCGGTCATTACGCGGCATGCGCACGACTATCAACACAAGCACAGCGGCAAGAATGGGGCGGTCCTGCCTAGCTCTCGGGCAATATGCCAAAAACCGGCGCCGGTGCAGCGGGAACTAAGCCCGCTGGCGTAAAATGCAGATAGAAAAGCCATCTGTGCCGTGACGGAGGGGGGTCAACTGCAACGCCGCCCCCGTCTCCGCTGCCGACGCCACGGGCTCGCCCATGGCGCTGGTCCATGCGGTGTGGCAGGCGATTTCTTCGAAATCCGGATGCAGCTTGAGAAACTGGTCCGTCTGCTCCCGGTTCTCGGCCGCGATCACCGAGCAGGTCACATAAACGAGCCGGCCGCCGGGACGCACCAGCGGCGCCGCCAGGGCCAGAACCGCGCGCTGCTCCTCGACGCGCGCCGCGAGAGCCGCTGCCGTGAGCCGCCATTTCGCATCGGGACGCCGCCGCCACACGCCCGATCCGGAGCAGGGCGCATCGGCGAAAACGACGTCCATCTGGCCTTTCAGCGCGTCGAGCGCCTGCGCCTCACCCGCGGGAAGCACCTGCACATTGCGCGCGCCCGCCCTCCTCAGACGCTCGAAAATCGGCCTGAGCCGTGTCTTGTCGGCGTCATAGGCATGGATCTGACCGGTATTCTGCATCAGCGCCGCCATGCCCAGCGTCTTGCCGCCGGAGCCCGCGCAGAGGTCGAGCACCTGCAGGCGCGGCCCCGCGCCCGACAGCATCACGGCGATCTGCGAGGCCTCGTCCTGCACCTCGTACCAGCCACGCCCGTGAGCGGCCTCAGCCTCGACATTGGGATTCTTTTCCTGGGGGCCGGGCGGTTCGATGCGCACGCCCAGCGGTGAGATCGGCGTCGGCTCGGGGCGGTATTTCTCCAGGGCCTTGAGCACGCGCGGGCGGTCCGCCTTCAGCGTGTTGACGCGGAGATCGATGGGCGCACGCTCGGCGAGGGCGCGGCCTTCGGCGGCCACGGCGTCGCCGTAAGTGGCTGCGAGGCTGGAGAAGAGCCACTCGGGAAGGTCGGCGGCCGCCCAACCCGCCATGTCCCGTTCGCGCACCGCGCCGGAGAGCGTGACTTTCTCGGCCTCGATGAGGGGCGCGGGAGCAAACTGCGAGCCGTCGCACAGCGCCTCGATCTCGTCCGCCTTCAGCTTCCAGACGAAGCGCAGCGCGGCTAGCGCCAGCGCCCGCGGCGTTTCCTCGCCCATCGCCCAGGCCAGCGAGGCGCGCCGCCGCAGCGCGTCATAGACCAGCGTCCCGATGGCCGAGCGGTCGCCCGAGCCCGCGAAACGGTGCGACCGCCCCCAGTCGCCGAGCGCAAGCACCGCGGGCCGGTGCCGGTTCAGAATATCGTCGAGAATCTCGATGGCCGCCGACAGCCGCCCCGCTAAACGCATGGTTTTCTCCGCAAATAAGTGCAACACCCGCCGGACCGATCGCATCAGGCTTTTGCGCCTTTCGCCCCGGCGCCGATGGCTGCCGTTACGGTCTCGTCCAGCGGCCAGCGCGCACGGGCGGCAAACCCTGGGTCCGAGACCAGCCCGGCGGCGAACCGCTGCGCCCCCGCCCACGCGATCATCGCGGCATTGTCGCCGCACATGGCGACCGGC
>JBNKDX010000277.1:0-3891 GCA_050288485.1 Rhodomicrobiaceae bacterium
GTATCGGCGGTCATCACCGCCTCAAGGATATCGCGCTTGCTCAGATTCTTCACGGCCTGTGCGTCGCCGGTCAGAAGCGTCTTGAACGGCTCCTTGGTCTTCCATTCGGGATGCAGCGGCGCGAGTTCCTTCACGCGGTCGATGATGAACGCGGTTTGCGCGTTGAGCGGCTGCTCGACCCAGAGCGTGCCGTCGTTGTCGAACACGGCGATGCGCTCGGCTGGCGGCACATAGTCCTTGCCCTCCTCGTTCGTCACGGTATCGACGAACTCCACGATCGCCTTTTTCGCCGGGCTGTCGTTCCAGGATGGCAGCGGATCGGCGGCCATTGCGGCCGTGCAAATCCAGACCGCCATGATGCCGGAGAGCATGATTTGCGCCAGGAGCCGAAGCGGAAATCTGTTGACGTTCATCGTTGTTCTTCCTTCAGCCGTAAATGGATACGCATGCCGTGGAAGACCTTGCCGCCGTCACCTTGCGCCAGGCTGAGGATTTCGAATGCCCTGGTAAATCGTGTTCCTGCCAGGGGAGAGGGCGAACACCGTTGCGTAGGGCACCCGGGGCCCACGGCCAAGTGGGCCAACACATCGGCGCGGATGCGCCGATGCCAGTGCAAAAAAACTGAGCCTATTCGCTGATCTGCCGCGCCGTGATGCTCACCCCATCGGCGATGCGGTCATTCGGGTGCACGATGACGACGTCCCCTTCTTTCAGACCGCTCTTGACTTCGGCGTAGCGCAAGTTCCGCTCGCCGGTCTCGACCAGCGCAAGCTTCGCCCGTCCGTCCACCACCTTGAACACCGCCCACCGGTCGCCCTTCCGGAACAACGCGCTCAAGGGAACGGTCAGCGCGTTCTCCACCTTCGCCACCACGACGCGGACGAAGACGCGGTAGTCATGGCCGAGGCGCCGCCATTTGGCGGGCGGATCGGTCAAATCGAGGCGAACGATCACCCGCTGTTCCTCCACGCCGAGCGACGAAACCTTGGTGAAGCCCGCCGGCTCCACGCGGCGTACCTTCGCATGGAGCGGCTCGCCGCCCCAGTTCTCGATGGTGGCTTCGGCCCCTTCGCGGATGCGCACGGCGTCCGTTGACAAGAAGTCCGCATTGACTTCGAGGTTCCTGGGGTCGCCGATATCCACAAGCGGCGTCCCCGCCGCGACGACGTTTTCGCTCTCGGTCGTCACCTTCAGCACATAACCCGACACCGGCGCCGTCACATCGACACGGGAACGCGCGCCAGCAGCACCGTCTCCGCCGCCCGGCTCGGTGAGGTTGGCGCGGGCGCGCTCCAGTTCGCGCTGGCGCATGATGGCGTCGGCCCTGGCGCTGGCAAGGCCCGCCTCCTTGGTCTCGTAGGCGATCCTCGCCTCTTCGAGCCTGCGCTGCGAGATCGTTCCTTTCGGCGCCAGTTGCTTCGCCCGCCGCAAGTCGCTCTTGGCGAACTCCAACTCCGCCTCCGCCCTGGTGACGTTGGCCCGGGAAAGCTTCAGCGCCGCCTCGGCGGATTTGACGGCGGCCTCGGCGATCCGGCGATCGCGCTCATCGAGAAACGGCGGCGCGCTGGGCAGTATGGACGCCACGATGGTCTTGCCCTTCGTTACCCTGTCGCCCACCTTGAACGGCGAGCGCAGCACGCGGCCGGGAACCGGCGCCGAGACGGTGAACACATCCTTGATGTCGGTCACGCCTTCATGGTCGACGGTGACGACCAGCGGCCCGCGCGTCAGCGTCACGAGATCGGCGGGGACCGGCTGTGGCCAGAGTCCCCAAATCACCGCAATGCCCAGCACGAGCGCCACGGCCGCCCATGTGACACGCCTGCGTCCGTTCCGTCCCATCCCTCTCACTCCCGCGTTTTGAGAACCGCTATCAGGTCCAGCCGGTCGATACGGCGCCTGATGACGAATGCCGAAAATGCTGCGGCGGCCAGCACCACCATGGCCGCCTGGGTGTATGTCGCGCGCGATACGATCAGCGGCACGCGAAAAAGCTCGGTATCCAGCCCCATGACGACGAACGCGGCCAGCCAGTAGCCCATCACCCAGCCGAGCGGAATGGCGAACACGACGAGGATCGCCACCTCGCCGAGCAGGATGTGGGAAACTTCACCCCGCGTGAAGCCCAGCACGCGCAGGCTCGCCAGTTCGCGCCCGCGCTCGGATAGCTGGATACGCGCGCTGTTGTAGACCACGCCGAAGGCGATGATCGCGGAAAGCACGACATAGACGGCCGTCATGATGTTCATGTTCTGCGCCAGCGTATCGCGGAACGATTTCAGCGACATTTTCATCAGGGTAACGCCAGAAACGGCGGGCATTTCCTTCAACTCTCTATAAAGCGCGTCGATCTTGGCGCTGTCCGCCTGCAGGAATGCGCCCGAAACCGCGCGCCCGTCGCCGAGCGCGGCGTTCAGCGGCTCCATCGCCATATAGGCGCCGAGGCCGAGATAGCCCTCGACGATGGCCGTGACCGGCACGACGAGTTGCCTGCGCCGCCCGTAATGCACGTCGACGATGACACGGTCGCCCAGCCCCGCGCCGAGCAGTTCCGCGAGTTTGCCGCTCAGGACAAGTCCGGTGTCCGGCAGGCTGACGGGACTCAAGTTTCCATCAAGCAGCCTTTGCAGGTCGGCGCCATCCTCGATGGCGGTGAGTGCGAGGCGCTTCGACCGCGGCCCGTAACGCATCGTAACGGGTACGGACCGCCCCACCTCCGCATTGAGCACGCCCGGCAGGCGCTGCAGCTCCTGCGTCACCTTGATGGACTTGATGTCGTTGAAGGTGACCGTGATGTCCTGGCGCATGGTGCGGAAATAGGTGACGTCGATCATGAACTCGATGGAATCGAGCGTGAACAGCGAGGTGATCAGCAGCGCTACCGAACTGGCGATCCCCGCCATCGTCATCAGGCTGCGGACCGGGTAACGGAACAGATGGCGCAGGATCATCATGCTTGACTGCGACAAGCGCTTCACCGGGCCGAGACTGCTGAGCCACGTCCGCCGGTAGCGCACCGGGATCGGAGCGGCCATGGCCACGGCGGGCGGCAGGTTGACGGCTTGGCGCGCGGCGCGCAACGCGCCGATGAGCGCCGCGGCGAGACTGATGCCGCCTGCGGCCACATACACCTTGAAGGAATACAGAAACACCAGAAACGGGAAGTGATAGAACTGGGCGTAGATCCGCGTCAGGCCGCGCCCGAGCCATGTCCCCGCGCCAAAGCCGATCGCGATGCCCGCGACCGCAATCAGCGCTGCGAATTTGAGGTAGTGCGCGGCAATCACCCTCCGCCGGTAGCCGAGCGCCTTCAGAAGCCCGATCTGCTCGCGTTCAAGCGCAATGATCCGCGCCAGCGTCACATTGAGGAGGAACGCGGCCACCGCCAGGAAGATCGGCGGGATGATATGCGCCATGGCGCTGAGCTGCTCCAGCTCGGCGTCGAGGAAGGCGTTCGATTGCTGGTCCTTGCGCGGAAAGGCGTCGGTGCCGCCGAAAGGCTCCAGGATGGCGTTGACGCGGTCGATTACGTCCGGTTCGAGGGCGTCCCGGCGCAGCTTGAGGCTGACATCGTTGAAGGCGCCGTCGAGGTCGAACGCTCCGGCCGCAGCATCGTGAGGCATCCACAGGAGGCCGAAGCGCTTGTCGTCCGGCACCAGTTCGCCCGGCGCCAGCGCATAGACGAATTCCGGCGACAGCACGGTTCCCACGATAGTGAGTTCGCGTTTGCGGCCATTGAGGATCGCCTTCAGCTTGGAGCCAGGCTGGAAGTGATTAGCCTCGGCGAAGGCTTCGTTGACGGCGATTTCATCGTCGCGGGCGGGATCGGGCAGCCGCCCGGAGCGCAGAAACAGGGCGTTGAGCACCGGTTCGCCGGTTTTCGGCAGGGAC
>JBNKDX010000278.1:0-3808 GCA_050288485.1 Rhodomicrobiaceae bacterium
GTTCGCGAATCAAGAGATCATCCGAGCGATTCAGAATTTCGCCTTTCCGTCACCTGATATTTCATGCGATTGCCCTGACCAGAGCGGGCTTCCCTGTTTTACGGAAAAACTCCGCGGAAACAGAAGCGCATACTCGTCATTGCACCTTCCGCGTCTCATGTCTAAAAGTGCTGCATGCTGAAATTGGGAGCAGGGCTATGGGCGCTAATTTTTATTGCTACTTCACGCCGTATCAAGGCGATATCGAGGCGGCGCTGCAGGCGCTACGCGAATCCGAGTTTGAAGCCGGCCGCTATGCCGGAGCGATAGAGGCGTCGGAACCGCCGCTTTACATGTTCCAGATGAAATTCCCGCCGGACGCTAACTCCCCTGCGCCTGGCCCGGCGCACTCAAGCATTGAGGACGTGTTCGACAATATGACCGAGGAAGGTACTGGCTCCATCCTCGATATCTTTCGCGTATCGGATGAGCCCGATTTTTGCGCTGCTTCCCTCTTGTCGGATGATGATTTACGCTTGGCATTTGGCACCCTGCAGCCGAGCCGCGCCCAAATCGAGCAAGCGTTCATCCAGAGAAAATTGGATGCTCCCGTTCTCAAAATATTGGACAGCATCGACCGGGGACAAGCCCGATACATAATTGTTTATGAATCTGATCGGCCTAAAGATATTTTCTTCATGGGTTATACGTTTGACTAAGGAGATGTTGAACTATAAGTGATACGAAGAGACAAAGGAATCTCAGCGAGCATTCGTCGGGCGGCCAACGAAAGTCTGCTTAGAGCAGCGCCAGTTCGGCCAGCGCCGCGCGCATTGCCGCGGGCATGCCATCCGTTTCATCCGCTTGCGCCGGGCCGATGTCGGCGGGCGCGTCCTCTGGCGGCAGATAACGCCAGCCCTGGAACGCGCGGCGCGGCTGCGGCCTCGTCGCCATAAGCGGTTCGCCGAGCACGATGGCGCACAGCGGGCGTCCCTCTCCGTCGGTCTCCGGGCGCAGATCGAGGATTCTCTGCCGCGCCTGGATGACGCCCTTGATCACCCAGTAGAGCGAGCCGCCGCCGAGGATTGCTTCTCGCTGCCGGGGCATCTGCCGGGTGCGGTGCACAAGTTCGGGCGTCTGGCCCGCGGCCCGCATTTGTTCGAGGCGCATGGCCTGCCACGCGGCCAGTTGTTCCAGGCTGTCAACGCCCACGCACAGCTTGATGAGATGCATCCTTGTCCTCCCTCACCGCCGCCGTCCGGGCGCACGGCCGATCCATCTCGGTACGCAACGCGCATAGGCATCCCAGGTCTCGCCGAAACGCGCGCGCAGATGCGCTTCTTCGCGCCGGATCGCCAGCCGGTCAACGGCGAATGCGGCGGCAAACGCCAGGGGGATGAACCAGCGTGCCTGGGTAGCCAGCCCTATCCCGGCGAACAGGAGCGTGTTGCCGAGATAGATCGGGTTGCGCGTCCAGGCGAACGGCCCTGCCGTAACGAGGCGGCTGGCTGCGTGGTGAGGCAGAATGGTCGTGTGGGCTCGCGCCATGACGGCCATGGCGGACACATCCAAGAGAACGCCGCAGATCGCCAGACCCAGCCCGAGCACGCGTCCGCCAGCGCCGAGCGGCAGGTGCAATGGAAAGACGCTATGAAGCGCGAGCCCCACAATGGCGGCGGTAGTGTAGATGACGGGCGGCCAGGGGATCACATTGGGCCGGATTTCCGCATGGGTCGTCATGATTGGGGTTCTCGCTCCGCTTCTGTCGCCGCCAGCCGGTGTGCGCTGGACCAGGGTGGAATTTGTACCACGCGAGCGGCCTCGTTCGAATTTCAAGTGGATGAGGCGGCGTTGTTCCGGGATCGCGGCCCTGACTTGACGGCCTCGAAACGCTATGACGAAAGCCGCAATCAGACTCGCGAGCCGCGATCACATGTCCAGCCCGAACCGTTTCAAATGCCGGTGAAGATGCAAAAAATCCTGCCGTTCCATCGAATCATGGAGGAGATCACGCCGGGCGCACGGCTGCTGCTTCATGCCGGTCCTGCCGAATCAGTCCTGCTTTGCGACGCGCTTCGGGCCGATCCGGACCGGCTGCGCGGCTCGACCGTTGCCGGTCTCTTCATCCCAGGCGTGAACGGCTTCGACTATGCGAGCCTGACACCGGCGACGCGGGTTGAGACGCTGTTCGTGCCGCCGGCGTTTCGCGGCAGTTTCGAAGCCGGGCGGCTCGACCTGCTGCCCATGCATTATTCGCGCTATCCCGCCTACCTCGAACGCCGCCCTGCCGACCTCGCCATCCTGCACCTGCCGCCGCCCCGCGACGGCGTCTTCTCCTGCGGCATCGGAGCCGACATCGCCGACGGCGTGCGCCGCTTCGCGCGCCGCGTGGCAGTGCTGGTCAATCCGCAAATCCCGTACACGCATGGCGCCTCCGCCCTACGCGCCGATGAGGCGGACGCCGTCTTCGACGCCGAAGGCCCGCTTGCGCCCCACCTTTCCCCGGCGGGGGACGACGTGACCGACAGACTGGCCGCGCATGTCGCCGCGCTGATCGGGAATGGCGACACGGTGCAGTTCGGGATCGGGCGGGTTCAGACCAGCATTCTGCGCACCCTGCGGCATCACCGGAACCTGCGCATTCACTCCGGCATGATCGTCGACGAGACAGCGGCCCTCGCCGGGAGCGGCGCGCTGGTTCCGTCCGGAGGCGGCGGCGCCCCAGTGGTGACCGGCATGGCCATCGGCTCGGAGCCGGTGCGCGAGCTTGCCGCCAGCGCGCTCGTCTCATTCCACGGCATCGGCGTCACGCATGATCTTCGCCGCATCGCCGCCATCGAGCGCTTCACCGCCATCAATTCGGCTGTCGAGGTCGATCTCCTGGGACAGGTCAATTGCGAGCATGCAGGCGGGCGTCAGATCAGCGGCGTCGGCGGCGCCGGGGATTTCATGCGCGCCGCGCTGGTCTCGCCGGGCGGGCGCTCCATCGTCGCCATGCCGTCGCAGCGGCGCGGCCGGTCCTGCATCGTGCCCCGGCTTGAGGCGGGCAGCGTGAGCATCGGCCGGGCCAGCATCGACTGGCTGGTCACGGAATACGGCGCCGCATGCCTCGGCGATCTCAGCCTGGACGCCCGCGCAGAGGCGGCCATCGGCATCGCCGCGCCGGAACACAGGGCGACGCTGGCGGGCGGCTGGCGAGCCCTGCGCGCACGAATTTGAGGACGCGCCGCGAGCGGTCCCCCGGCGCGCCTACACCGGGTCCCAGCCGAACACGTCGCCCGAGCGTTCGAGCGGCGCGAACGAGCCTTTCAGCGCCGGAATGCCGTGGCTGGCGAGCGTCTCGCAGTCCCAGCCCTCCGACCGGTGTACGGAACGCACCGGCCGCGATTGGCTCATCAGGAAGATCTCGTTCATGCGCACGGCGAAGATCTGGCCGGTCACGTCCTTCGCCGCATCGGAAAGCAGGAACGCCGAAAGCGGCGCGATCTTCTCCGGCCCCATCGCCTGCAGCCGCGCCACGCGCTGCTTCTCGGCCTCGGTCTCCGCCGGAATGGCGCCGATCAGGCGGCTCCAGGCGAAAGGCGAAACGCAATTAGAGCGCACGTTGAAGCGCTGCATGTCGAGCGCGATCGACTTCGACAGACCGACGATGCCCATCTTCGCCGCGGCGTAGTTCGCCTGCCCGTAATTGCCGATCAGTCCCGAGGTGGAGGTGAAATGGACTAATGCGCCCGACTCCTGCTCGCGGAAATGTCGCGCGGCTGCGTGCGATATGTAGAACGAGCCCATCAGATGCACCTGGATGACCATCTCGAAATCGGCGACGCTC
>JBNKDX010000279.1:0-3807 GCA_050288485.1 Rhodomicrobiaceae bacterium
TGGGGCAGAGCGATCCGGATATTATCCTCGCGGATTACCGACTGCCGATGTACGATGGGCTTTCGGCGTTGCGACTGGTGGCTCGACAGCGACCTGATATTCCGTTTATCTTCGTTTCCGGGACTATCGGCGAGGAAGCCGCCATCGGCTCCGGCACGCGCATCGCCGCTGGCGCGGTCATCGGCTACCGCTGCGCCATCGGCCGCAACTGCTACTTCGGTCCGCGCGCTGTCATCACCCATGCGCTCATCGGCAACAACGTCATCGTCCACGCCGGCGTCGCCGTCGGCCAGGATGGCTTCGGTTTCGCCATGGGCCGCGAAGGCCACCTCAAGGTCCGGCAGATCGGCCGCGTCATCATCCAGGACCACGTTGAGATCGGGGCCAACACGACGATCGACCGCGGTGCGCTCCGTGATACGATCATCGGCGAGGGAACAAAGATTGATAATCTGGTGCAGATTGGCCATAACGTCGTCATCGGCAGACATTGCATCATCGTAGGCATGGTGGGCATCGCGGGCAGCGCTGTTCTGGAAGATTTCGTCGTCATCGGCGGTCAGGCAGGCGTCGCGGGTCACCTCACCGTTGGGGCGGGGGCGCAGATCGCCGGACACTCCGGCGTCGCCGACAACGTGCCGCGCGGCGCGCGCTGGGCGGGCACACCGGCAAAGCCTTTGCGGGAGTTCGGACGCGAAATCGCGCTCATTAAGAGGTTGGCGGCAAAACCGGGCGGCAAGCACATTAAGGACGAGAGCAAACTTGGTGAATAGGATGGTCAGGCACGCCGGAACAGATGGCGGAAGGAGCGAGTAGATGGACAAGGCTGTTCCCGCGAGCACCCTGGAGACGGCGGATATCAACCGTGTCATGCAGCTTCTGCCGCATCGTTATCCCTTTTTGATGATCGACCGCATCATCGACATCGACGGCGACAACTCGGCCATCGGCATCAAGAACGTTACCGTCAACGAACCGTTCTTTCAGGGGCACTTTCCCTCTTATCCCGTGATGCCCGGCATCCTCCTCGTCGAGGGGATTGCGCAGACGGCGGGCGCGATCTGCGTGGCGAAAGTTGGGCAGGACTACAAGCCGCAGCTCGTCTATTTCATGACCATCGAGCGGGCGAAGTTCCGCCGGCCCGTCGTGCCTGGGGATACGGTGCAGTATCACGTCAAGAAAATCCGCAATCGCGGGCCCGTCTGGCGGTTCTCCGGCGAGGCGAAGGTCGATGGCATGACCGTCGCCGAGGCCGAGGTGAGCGCTATGATCGTGGACCCGAACAAAGCCCAGCAAGAAGGCGCCAACTGATGCCCCAGTCCTCCGGTTCCGTTTCCTCGGCCGATGCAGCTTCGGGCGAGACGGTCATTCATCCCTCGGCCGTGGTCGAAGCAGGAGCGAAAATCGGCGCTGGCGTCGAAATCGGTCCCTTTGCGGTCATCGGGGGGGAGGCGGTTCTGCATGACGGGGTGCGTGTTCACTCGCACGCCGTCATCGCCGGTAACACGGAGATTGGCGAGGGTACGCAGATCTTCCCCTTCGCCTCCCTCGGCCACGCGCCGCAGGACCGCAAGTTCCGCGGCGAACACAGCCGTCTCGTCATCGGCGCCCGTAACGTCATCCGCGAATACGTGACCATGAACCCCGGGACCGAGCAGGGCGGCCTCGTCACCCAGATCGGCAATGACGGGCTGTTCCTGACCGGCGCGCATATCGCCCATGACTGCCGCATCGGAGACAATGTGCTGCTGGTCAACAACGCCACGCTCGGCGGCCATTGCGTAGTCGAGGATTACGCCAGCATCGGCGGGCTGTCGGCGGTGCATCAGTTCGTGCGCATCGGCGCATATGCGTTCATCGGCGGCATGTCCGGGGTCGAGAACGACGTCATCCCCTACGGCATGGCGCTGGGCAATCGCGCGCATCTTGCGGGGCTGAACATCGTCGGCTTGAAACGCCGCGGTTTCGACCGTGAGCAGATCCACACGCTGCGCAAAGCCTACCGCATGCTTTTCGCCACCGAGGGCACGCTCCTGGAGCGGCTGGAAGACGTGGAGAAAATGTTCGCGGAGGACGACCCCGTTCAGCGCATCGTGCGTTTCATCCGCGCCGACTCCAGCCGGTCGTTCTGTGTGCCACGGCAATAGTCAGACGTTTTCTTCAGATGGTGCTGGCGACGAGGCCGCGCCGAGCAATATGAGCAGCCCCTTGAGGATTTCCACGGGGGCGGGCGGGCAGCCGCATATGTGCAGGTCTACCGGCACAACCTGCGACACGCCGCCCAACACCGCGTAGCTGCCCGCAAAACAACCGCCGTCGAGCGCACAGTCGCCCGCGGTGACGACCCATTTCGGCTCCGGAGTCGCGTCATAGGTCCGCTTCAGCGCCTCGCGCATATTCCTGGTGACCGGCCCCGTCACGAGCAGCACGTCGGCATGACGCGGCGAGGCGACGAAGCGAATGCCGAAGCGCTCGAGATCGTAATAGGCGTTGCCCAGCGCATGGATCTCCAACTCGCAGCCGTTGCAGGAGCCCGCATCGACCTCGCGGATGGCCAGACTGCGCCCCAGCCGCCGGTGCGCCGCGCGATTGAGTCTGGCGGCCAGCTTAGCGACGGCTTCGTCGTCCAACTCCGGCGGCGGCTCGGTCAGCGGTGTGCGAAAGATATTGCGAAACAGGAGGTTACGCATGTCCGCCTCTACAGATCGTGGCCCGAATAGGAGCAGTTGAACGACTTGTTGCACAGCGGGAAGTCGCCGACGAAGTTCCCTTCGATAACCGCTTCCAGCAGCGGCCATTGAAACCAGGAGGGGTCACGCAGGTGACAGCGGGCCACCCGGCCATCGGCGGCGAGCCGCAGCCAGACCAGAATGTCGCCGCGGAATCCCTCGATCAGGGCCATGCCCTCGCCCGCCCTGGCGGGCAGGTTCACGCGGATCGGCCCCTCGGGCAGGCGCGCCAAAATCTGATCCAGCAGCGACAGGCTTTGCTCCACCTCGCGGATGCGTATCCAGACCCGCGCATTCACGTCGCCGTCCTCCCGGACTGGCACTTCGAAATCGAGGACGTCGTATGGCGGGTAGCCGGGCCTGCGCCGCGCATCGAAGGCGCGTCCCGAGCCTCGGCCCACGTACCCGCCAGCCCCAAACCGCCGGGCGAGCCGCGGCTTGAGAATGCCGGTCGCAACCGTGCGGTCGAGCAGCGATGCGGTGTTGTCGTAGAGTTCGGCTATGGCCGGGAAGCGCCGCCGGATATCGTCCACCAAGGCCAGCAGGGCTGCCTTGCCCCCGTGATCCAGGTCGGCGGCCACGCCGCCCGGGACGACGCGATCCCGCATCAGCCGGTGTCCGAAGGCGGTATTTGCTGCCCGCAACACGCGCTCGCGCAAGATCCCGCAATGGGCATGCATCAGGGCGAACGCGGCGTCGTTGCAGATGGCGCCGATATCGCCCAGGTGGTTGGCGAGGCGCTCAAGTTCGGCCATCAGCGCACGCAGCCATACCGCGCGCGGCGGCGCCTCGACGTCGAGCGCCTACGACGACGCCGGCCGGCTCATCGCCTCGACCGACGCTCGCGGCAAGACCACGACCTTCGTCTATGACGCCGCCGGCCGCCGCACCGCGGTGATCGACCCCCTCGGCAAGGGACCGACCTTCACCTACGACGCCAACGGCAACCAAATCAGCAGTGCGATTGGCGGTGCCGAATTTGCAACCACGGCAAGTTTTGATGCGAAAAACAATCAAACCGAAGCGACCAATGCGTTGGGCCACACGGTTTATTACCGTGACTACAACGAGAAAGGCC
>JBNKDX010000280.1:0-3782 GCA_050288485.1 Rhodomicrobiaceae bacterium
GCGCGACGTGCCCGTCGATAACAGCGGGCTGCCGGAGAGCGTGACGTGCACTGAACCGTTCCACCGCCAGGTTTTCATCGGCCGCGGGCCGGACATCGCGGACGACGCGGCTTTCGAACGGCAGCTCTATGTCATCCGCCGGGTGATTTCCAATTCCATCATCGAGGCTGTGAACGGCGCGACCAAGAGGGACGCCAGCTTCTATCCCGTGTCCATGTCCTGCCGGACGATCGTCTACAAGGGGATGTTCCTGGCCAAGCAGCTCGGCCCGTATTACCGGGACCTGGTCGATGAGCGCTTTGCGTCCGCGCTCGTGCTCGTGCATCAGCGCTTTTCCACCAACACCTTCCCGTCGTGGAAGCTGGCGCATCCCTATCGCATGGTCGCGCATAACGGGGAGATCAACACGCTGCGCGGCAACGTCAACTGGATGGCGGCGCGGCAGGCGAGCGTGTCCTCCCCGCTCTACGGCGACGACATCTCCAAGCTCTGGCCCGTATCCTACGAGGGCCAGTCGGACACAGCCTGCTTCGACAACACGCTGGAGTTCCTGGTGCAGGGCGGCTACTCGCTCGCGCACGCCATGATGATGCTCATCCCCGAGGCATGGGCGGGCAATCCCCTCATGGACGAGAAGCGGCGCGCCTTCTACGAATATCATGCCGCGCTCATGGAGCCGTGGGACGGCCCGGCATCCGTCGCTTTCACCGACGGCCGCCAGATCGGCGCCACGCTCGACCGCAACGGCCTGCGCCCGGCGCGCTATTTCGTGACCTCGGACGACAAGGTGGTTCTGGCCTCGGAAATGGGCGTGCTGCCTTATCCGGAGGACAAGATCGTCCACAAGTGGCGCCTGCAGCCCGGCAAGATGCTGCTCATCGACCTGGAGAAGGGCCGCATCATTTCCGACGAGGAGATCAAGGCCGAACTTGGCGCCGCCTATCCCTATCAGAAGTGGCTGGACGCCGCGCAGCTCAGCCTCCAGGATCTTCCCGCGCGCGCCGCGCCGCGCCCGAAGACCAATGTTCCGCTCCTGGACCTTCAGCAGGCGTTCGGCTACACGCAGGAGAGCTGGAAGCTGATCATGGCGCCGATGGTGGAGACCGGCCAGGAGGCCATCGGCTCCATGGGCACCGACACGCCCGTGTCCGCGCTTTCGGACAAGCCCAAGCTGCTGCACACCTATTTCAAGCAGAATTTCGCGCAGGTGACCAATCCGCCGATCGACCCGATCCGCGAGGAGCTGGTCATGAGCCTCGTGTCCTTCATCGGGCCGCGGCCGAACATTCTCGATCTCAAGGGCACTTCGAAGCAGAAGCGCCTGGAGGTCCACCAGCCGATCCTGACCAACGACCAGATCGCGCGCCTGCGCTCGCTCGACGGCATGGTGGAGCACGCGTTCCGCTCGATCACGCTCGACATCACCTACAGCGCCGATCTGGGCGCGGCGGGCATGGCGAATGCGCTGGCATCCTTGAGCGAACTGGCCGAACGGGCGGTGTGCGACGGCTACAACATCATCATCCTGTCCGACCGCGCCACCAGCGCCGCGCGCATCCAGATCCCGTCGCTCCTGGCGACCTCCGCGGTGCATCATCACCTGATCCGTCAGGGCTTGCGGACCTCCGTCGGCCTCGTAGTGGAGACCGGCGAGGCGCACGAGGTGCACCAGTTCTGCACGCTCGCGGGTTACGGCGCCGAGGCTATCAACCCTTATCTCGCTTTCGAGACCATCGAAGCGCGGCTGTCCGAACTGTCCGAGCCGATCGAGTTCGACGAAGCGATCAAGCGCTACATCAAGGCGGTGGATAAGGGCCTCCTCAAGGTCATGTCCAAGATGGGCATCTCGACCTATCAGTCCTATTGCGGCGCGCAGATCTTCGACGCTGTCGGCCTGCGCTCGGATTTCGTCGATGAGTATTTCACCGGCACGCATACCCAGATCGAAGGCGTCGGGCTTGAAGAAATCGCGCGCGAAACCGCCGAACGCCACCGCCAGGCGTTCCAGGACGTGCCCGTGCTGCGGCATGCGCTGGACGTGGGCGGCGAATACGCCGTTCGCGCGCGCGGCGAGGCGCATATTTGGCGCTCGGAGACCATCGCCAGCCTGCAGCACGCGGTGCGTACCGAGGCGCTGGAAAAGTTCCGCGAGTTCTCCAAGGCGGTCAACGATCAGAGCGAGCGGCTCATGACGCTGCGCGGTCTGTTCCGCATCCGGGACGCGGAGGAGATCGGCCACGATCCGGCGCCGCTCGACGAGGTCGAGCCCGCCGCCGAGATCGTCAGGCGCTTCGCGACGGGCGCCATGTCCTTCGGCTCGATCAGCCGCGAGGCGCATACGACGATCGCCATCGCCATGAACCGCATCGGCGGCAAGTCGAACACCGGCGAGGGCGGCGAGGAGGCCGAGCGCTTCACGCCGCTGGCGAACGGCGATTCGCTGCGTTCGGCCATCAAGCAGGTGGCCTCCGGGCGCTTCGGGGTGACGACCGAATATCTCGCCAATTCCGATATGATGCAGATCAAGATGGTGCAGGGAGCCAAGCCCGGCGAGGGCGGCCAGCTTCCCGGCCACAAGGTGGATGCGACCATCGCCCGGGTGCGGCACTCGACGCCGGGCGTCGGCCTCATTTCGCCGCCGCCGCATCACGACATCTATTCCATCGAGGATCTGGCGCAGCTCATCTTCGACCTGAAGAACGTCAACCCGGCCGCCGATGTCAGCGTCAAGCTCGGCTCCGAGGTCGGCGTCGGCACGGTCGCCGCGGGTGTCGCCAAGGCGCGCGCCGACCACGTGACGATCAGCGGTTTCGAGGGTGGAACCGGCGCTTCGCCGCTGACCTCCATCAAGCACGCCGGCAGCCCGTGGGAAATCGGCATCGCCGAAACGCAGCAGACGCTCGTCGAGAACCGGCTTCGCGGCCGTATCGCGGTGCAGGTGGACGGCGGCGTGCGCACCGGGCGCGACGTCGTCATCGGCGCGCTCCTCGGCGCGGACGAGTTCGGCTTCGCCACCGCGCCGCTGATCTCGCTCGGCTGCCTGATGATGCGCAAATGCCATCTCAACACCTGCCCGGTGGGCGTGGCGACGCAGGATCCCGTGCTGCGCAAGCGCTTCACCGGCAAGCCCGAGCACCTCATCAACTACTTCTTCTTCCTCGCGGAAGAGGTGCGCGAATACATGGCGGCGCTGGGCGTGCGCAAATTCTCCGAACTCGTCGGCCGGTCCGACTGGCTCGATAAGGAACGCGCCATCGCCCACTACAAGGCTGGCGGCCTGGATTTCACCCGGCTGTTCTACAAGCCCGAGGTGCCGCAGGAAGTGGCTATCAGCAATACCGAGCGGCAGAACCACCCCATCGACACGGTGCTCGACCGCAAGCTCATCGAGCTTGCCCAGCCCGCGCTTGGCGAGGGCCGCCCCGTTAAGCTCGATTTAACAATCCGCAACTCTGACCGGGCAACCGGCGCTATGCTGTCAGGTGAAGTGGCCAAGCATTTTGGCCATCGCGGTCTGACAGAGGATGCGATTTGGATCACCTTGCGCGGCACGGCCGGTCAGAGCTTCGGGGCATGGCTGGCTCATGGCGTCACCCTCGATCTGGTGGGGGATGCCAATGACTATGTCGGTAAAGGCCTTTCCGGCGGGCGCATCATTGCACGGCCCGCAAAGGATGCCCGGATCGTCCCCGAAAAAAGCATTATCGTGGGCAACACGGTGCTCTACGGCGCGATCGCGGGCGAGTGTTATTTCCGCGGCGTGGCGGGCGAGCGCTTCGCGG
>JBNKDX010000281.1:0-3750 GCA_050288485.1 Rhodomicrobiaceae bacterium
CGGTTTCCTCAAGGCGGTCTTTGTACTGCCGGAGCTCTTCCTCCGCCGCCTTGCGCGCGGTGATGTCGGTGTGCATCGCAAAGGCGCCCAGAAAGCGGCCATCGTCATCCAGAATGGGCGTGGCGGAAACCATGGTCCACACTACACGGCCGTCTCTATGCCGGAAGCGGCGTTCGAAGTGTTCGGATACCCCTTCCCGGCGTCTTGTCATCCTGCTCGCGGGGTCGGAGGCGTCTTCCTCGAACATGAAGTCGGTCAATGGGCGCCCAAGCATTTCTTCAGCCAGCCAGCCCAGCATTTCGGCCATCTTGGCGTTGACGAAACTGGTCAATCCGCCTGGGTCAAGCACCCAAATTCCTTCGGCGGCGGTGTTCACGATCCGGCTGTATTTCGCCTCGCTCTTCTTCAGATCGCCATAAAGGCGGGCGTTCTCCAGGGAGACTGCCGCCTGCGACGCCAGCGCGTCGAGTACGGCGCGGCGGTCTGGCGTGAAAGCGCCCGCGGCCAGGTTGTTTTCGAGATAGACGGCGCCGAGAAGCTTCGCCTGACACAGAATCGGCAGACAAAGGACGGACTTCGGCTGGGTCCGCCGCAGGTGTTCGTCTTCGGCAAAGCCGCCCGCATCCACGCTGGCATCGGTGAGAAACATGGGTTCGCGGGTGCGCTTGACATAGTTGAGGATCGTGTCCGGCACGCTCGGGAAGGACGGCGATGGCGCATGGTGAAACGCGATTCGTCCGCCGGCGGCGGCGACGGCGAACAACTCCAAGTCCGGCTCGACGAACAGATAGCCGTTTTGCGCGCCGGCGTTCTCCATGACGATGCGCAGAAGCGTTTCCGCGAGTTGCTCCTGGACGATCTCTCCCGAGATGGCGTGCTGCGCCTTGACGATCGCCATAACGTCCAGTTGCTCCGGACGGGCGGCGGCTCCCTCGCGTCCGGCCACTCTTTCCTCCGCGAGCCAGGGATGCAGGGCGTCGAGCTGCTTCACCTTGGCGTTCGCGCCCCACCGCGCATAGCAAGAACGCGCCTCGCGCAAATGGGCGCGGGAGGCGGTCTTGAGGCCGCGCGCACCGCAGAAGCGGGCAGCGGCTTCGCTGGCCATCGCCTCCCAGTGGATGAAACCGTTTGCCCGGGCCGATTCGATGGCCTGTTCGAAAAGCTGCTCGGCCGACAGCGCGTCGCCCTGGATTTCGGCGATCTCTGCGGCAACGAGCTGATGTTTGGCGGCGAAATTGGCCGGGCAGTTCCCGGCCCAGAAGGCGAGTTTCTTGCCGTAGGCCGCCAATGTCTTGAACATGTCCTCCCGGTCCCCTTCTCCGCCTTCGCGGCAGAGCCGGGCCAGGACGAGCGCATGGATGAAGTGGAACATCGCCTCCATGGGCTGGGCCATGGCGGCAGAGAGGATTTTCCCGGCTTCTTCGGCGTGGGTTCGCGATGCGGCGTCATCGCCCATCAGGTAGGCGGCCAGCGTCTTCATCGTATGGTAATACATGATGCCGCAGGTGAAGGACGCTTTGGCTATCTTTCCGACGCAGGAAAGCTCGTCGATGCCTTCGCCGCTGAAGGAGGCGCCACCCTCCGTCTTGCCCATCAGGCATTTCGCGAACTGCTGTTCCAGGACGATCGACTGGTATATCGCCTCATTCCGGCTGCCCAGGGCGAAGCTGGCGTATTTCCGTGAAAAATCGAGAACATCGCCGAGCGTGTCGCCGCGTTCGATGGCCTGCCAGACGATGGAGTAGGCGATATAGCCTGCGAAGACGAGGTTGCCTGCGTCCAGGCAGGTACGGAAGCCCCGCTCCAAGATCGGGAAGTCCGTGGTAAAGGGGTTGAGCCAGAAGTTTATGTGGTTTCCGTGCAAATAGTGGATAGACCCCACGATCCCAGGGTCGCCGAAACGTTCGCTGAGTTTCAGAGCCAGCTCCGAAAATGCATAGCCGGAAGGGATGTCGCCGAAGCGGGCGACCAACAGGTGGGCGTAGCCTACGAAAGCGTGGCTTGACTCCTTGGTGACGCCGTATCTGAGTATGGAATTAAGAACCTTGAAGGCGAGCAGAGGATAGATCTGAGGAGTGCTGCCAATATATGCCGGACCGCCCATGTCGGAAAGAAGACCATTCACGGTCCTGATGCGTGGATCGGTTGCTTCCGCAGCTTCGGCAAGTTCGGCGATCTTGCGGCCCCGCAGATTTTCCTTCACCGCGGCCGCTTCCGCTTCGATCGCCCGGTTGAGCGCTTCGCCATCTCTGGGAATTGTCTCTCCGAAGAGTTCCAGCGCCTTGATCCCCACGGCCAGCGCGTCGTCATACCTGCCCTCGATCGGATAGACATTCAGCCGCAGTCTGTAGACGGTGGCCTTGTCGAGATCGCTCTTGGCCCGAGCCAGGAGAATGGCGAAAAGGCGCTCCGCTTCCTCGAAAGCGCCGCGCAAATACTCGGCCTCCGCCCAGTCGAAGAAAAGGGGGAACTGAAAGTCGTACCGGGTCTCCCATGAATCCTCCGGCAGGAGACTGGCCGCGGCGGCGAAGAAGTCCCGCGCGGTTTCATAGGCGATGGACGCCCGAGCCCGTCTGCCTGCGGTGGCGTCGAGTTCGGCGAGCCGCATTCTCTCGGCCGGGTCCGTGATCAATGCGGCGCCGCGATTGAGGTGATTGACGGCGTCGAAGAGGATATCGCCGAGCCCCCCCGCCTCCGCTTGGTCCAGGAGCTTCCTGCCGATATTCAAATGAACCGCCGGGCGCTCTCCTTCAGGAATAAGATTGTAAGCGGCCTCCTGAACGCGGTCATGGAGGAAGGAAACGCTGTCGTCCTGCCGGAACAGGAAGCCCGCCTGGATTGCATCCAGGAGATTTCCGTCAACTGTTTCTGCGGTCGTTTCCGCGACCAGCGCCAGGGTCGCCAGTCTCGCCTTGCTGCCCATGCACGCAAGCAGCTTTACACCCTCCCGCGTTTCCGCGCGAAGCCGGTTCAGCTTCCCGACCATGAGATCGGCCACGTTATCGGTGAACCCCTTGGCGCGGATGCTATCAAGATCCCATTGCCAGCGCGCCGTCCGTCCGTCGAACGCCACGAGCCCCTCATCGGCAAGCTCGGTCAAAAACTGGATGGTGAAAAACGGATTGCCGCCCGTCTTCTCATACACCAGCCGCGCCAGCAGCTCGGCGCGCTCGTTATCGCTGTGAAAGGCGTCCGCGGTGAGCTGGACTACGTCCGTCTCCATCAGCGGGCCGAGCACGATGGACTGAATGGCCGCACCGCCTTTCCGCATCGAATCGAGCGCCAGCATGAGCGGGTGGGAGGGATCGACCTCGTTGTCGCGGTACGCTCCCAGCAGCAGGATGTGCTTAACGGCGGGGTGGATGAGCAGATATTCGAGCAGTTGCAAGGTCGCGGCGTCGAGCCACTGCAGATCGTCCAGAAACAGGACGAGAGGGTGCTCCCGGCGGGCGAAGACGCCGAGGAAGCGCCGGAAAACGCTGTTGAAACGGTTCTGGGCGTCCTGGGCCGGCGCCCTTGCGACAGGCGGCTGCTCACCGATGAGCGCCACTAGATCGGGAATAAGATCGGTGACGAGGCGGCCGTTCGACCCCACCGCCTCCAGAACGGCCTCCCGCCAGCGGGCGATCTCCTCCTCGCCTCGGCCGAGAACCTGGCGGACGAGGGTTCGCAACGCCTGGGCGAGAGTGGCGTAAGGGATGTCACGCTTGTACTGGTCGAACTTGCCCCCGGCGAACAGGGCGCGCGAGG
>JBNKDX010000282.1:0-3748 GCA_050288485.1 Rhodomicrobiaceae bacterium
CAGCCCGCCGCGTCGACGAACTCATGCCCTGGGGCTACGCGGTTCCCGCCACCCCGTGAGCGGAGCTTCGCTTACGAAAGTGCGTAGCTGCTTACAGTTGCATCGCGGCTGATTTACTATCATAGATCCACTCTATCGGCGCACGGAACCACCCTATTGATTCTCCGCCCGCCACAGGGTGTTCTGTGTATTACGATTTGGGAGGAATAACAAAAATGGGCCGGAACGAGCCCTGGAGCGAGGAACGGGCGCGCGCGCTCATCGCGGAGCATGCGGGCAAAGAAGGCCCGTTGCTGCCCATCTTGCACGCGGTGCAGGAGACGTTCGGCCATATTCCGGAGACCGCTATTCCGCTGATTGCCGAGGTGCTGAACCTTTCGCGGGCGGAGGTGCACGGCATCGTCACCTTCTATCACGATTTCCGCGAGAAACCGGCTGGACAGCGCGTGGTGAAGATCTGCCGCGCCGAAGCATGCCAGTCGATGGGGGCGGATGCCCTTATCGCGCGTGCGGAGGAGCATCTGGGCATTGCCTGCGGCGGGACAACGGCGGACGGCGCCGTGACGCTTGAGCCGGTCTATTGCCTGGGGCTGTGCGCCTGCGCGCCGTCCGCGATGGTGGACGGGCGTGTGGCGGGACGCCTGGATGAGGCAAAGCTGGACGCTCTGATTAAGGGAGCGGTGGAATGAGCTTGCGCGTTTTCATTCCCCGTGATGCGGCCGCGCTGGCTGTTGGCGCCGATGAGGTGGCTGCCGCGATCCAGACCGCGACCGTGGACGCCGCTGTCGAGATCGTGCGCACCGGATCGCGCGGCATGATGTGGCTGGAACCGCTGGTCGAGGTAGAGATCGGCGGTGTGCGCCACGGTTTCGGTCCGCTGGAACCCGCCGATGTGATGGCGCTGGCCGCTGCGGGCATTTTCGCGGGCAAGCCCGTGGATCACGCCAAGGCGCTAGGCCCGGTGGAGCAAATCCCGTTTTTCAAACGCCAGACGCGGTTGACATTCGCGCGTTGCGGCGTCATCGACCCGCTGTCGCTCAGCGCATACCGGGCGCACGGCGGCACCAAGGGCCTGGAGCGCGCCCTGACCCTCACGACTCCCATCGTCCTCGACGAAGTGATACGGTCGGGTCTTCGCGGGCGCGGCGGTGCTGGGTTCCCCACCGGCATCAAATGGAAAGGCGCTCGCGACGCTCCGGGCCCCAATATTTCGGGCTCAAGCAGCGAAGCGGTAGGACACAAGAAGTACATAGTCTGCAACGCCGATGAGGGCGACAGCGGCTCCTTCGCCGACCGCATGATCATGGAAGGTGACCCCTTCCTCCTCATCGAGGGCATGATCATCGCCGGGCTGGCCACGGGCGCCACGAAAGGCTTCATCTATCTTCGCTCGGAATATCCGCATGCCGCCGCCACGCTGGGCGCCGCGCTCGGCGTCGCGCGCGAGGCGGGGCTGCTTGGTCCGAAGGTCGCGGGGTCGGCGCATGCGTTCGACATCGAGCTGCGCATGGGCGCGGGCTCCTACGTCTGCGGCGAGGAAACGGCGCTCCTGGAGAGCATCGAAGGCAAGCGCGGCCTCGTGCGCGCTAAGCCGCCGCTGCCGGTGCATGAAGGGCTGTTCGGGCGGCCGACGGTCGTCAACAACGTCCTGTCGCTCGCCGCGGTGCCGTTCATCCTGGCTGAGGGCTGGCAGGCCTATGCCGATCTCGGTATGGGGCGCTCGCGCGGGACGATGCCCATTCAACTCGCGGGCAATATCAAGCATGGCGGGCTGTTCGAGACCGGTTTCGGCGTGACGCTCGGCGAGCTGGTGGACGACATCGGCGGCGGCGCCGCCACGGGCCGTCCGGTGCGGGCCGTGCAGGTGGGCGGGCCGCTCGGCGCCTATTTCCCGCGCGCGCTGTTCGACACCGCGTTCGACTACGAGGCGTTCGCGGCGGCGGGCGGGTTGATCGGCCATGGCGGTATTGTCGTGTTCGACGACAGGGTGGACATGGCGCGGCAGGCGCGTTTCGCCTTCGAGTTCTGCGCAGGCGAAAGCTGCGGCAAGTGCACGCCCTGCCGGATCGGCTCGACGCGCGGCATGGAGACGATGGACCGCGTCATCGCGGGTGAGGACGTGAAGGCGGGTCTCGATCTCGTGACCGACCTCTGCGACACGATGAAATACGGTTCGCTCTGTGCGCTGGGCGGTTTCACGCCCTACCCCGTGATGAGCGCGCTCGCCCACTTCCCCGAGGATTTTGCGCGCGGCTGAGTGAGGAGATGGGCGATGGCCCTCATCAAGGAAACAGACTACGGCACGCCCGCCGCCAAGTCGGCCAGGATGGTGGCGCTCACCATTGACGGCATGAGAGTGACCGTGCCCGAGGGCACCTCCATCATGCGCGCGGCGGCGGAGGCGGGCATCCAGATCCCCAAGGTCTGCGCGACCGACATGGTGAAAGCGTTCGGCTCGTGCCGCCTGTGTCTCGTTGAGATCGACGGTCGGCCCGGCACGCCGTCCTCCTGCACCACGCCCGTCGCCGAGGGGCTGACGGTGCGCACGCAGACGCCGCGCCTGCAGACTATCCGCCGGGGGGTGATGGAGCTGTACATCTCCGACCACCCGCTGGACTGCCTCACCTGCGCCGCCAATGGTGATTGCGAATTGCAGGATATGGCTGGTGCGGTGGGCTTGCGCGAGGTGCGCTACGCGCCGGGCTCGAACCACGTTTTCCCCCGGCGGTACGACGGTGATAACCTTTTATGGAAGCCGAAGGACGAGTCGAACCCCTATTTCGCCTACGACCCGTCGAAATGCATCGTCTGCAGCCGCTGCGTGCGGGCCTGCGCGGAGGTACAGGGCACATTCGCGCTGACGATCTCAGGACGCGGTTTCGGCTCCCGCGTCTCACCCGGCATGAGCGAGCCGTTCCTGCAATCGGAATGTGTGTCCTGCGGCGCCTGCGTCCAGGCTTGCCCGACCGCCACGCTCACCGAAAAATCGGTCGTCGAAACCGGCCAGCCCGAGCATTCCGCCGTCACGGTGTGCGCCTATTGCGGCGTGGGCTGCGCGTTCAAGGCGGAAATGCGCGGCGAGGACGTCGTGCGCATGGTGCCGTATAAGGACGGTCAGGCCAATCACGGCCATTCCTGCGTGAAAGGGCGTTTCGCCTGGGGCTACGCCACGCATCCGGACCGCATCCTCAAACCGATGGTGCGCGAGAAGATCACCGATCCCTGGCGCGAAACGACCTGGGAGGAAGCCGTCGGCCGCGTAGCCTCGGATTTCCGCCGCATCCAGGCGCAGCACGGCCGCCTCGCCGTGGGCGGCATCACCTCCTCGCGCTGCACGAACGAAGAAACCTATCTCGTGCAGAAGCTCATCCGCCAGGGGCTGGGTGTAAACAATGTCGATACATGCGCCCGCGTCTGCCACGCGCCGACCGGCTATGGCCTCGCCACGACCTTCGGCACGTCGGCGGGCACGCAGAATTTCGACTCGGTCGAGGACGCGGACGTGATCCTGGTTATCGGCGCCAACCCGACCGACGGCCATCCGGTGTTCGGATCGCGGCTGAAGAAACGGCTTCGCGAAGGCGCCAAGCTGATCGTCATCGACCCGCGCCGCATCGACCTGGTGAAATCGCCGCATATCCGCGCGGCGCATCACCTTGCGCTGAAGCCGGGGACCAACGTTGCCGTGCTGACCGCGCTGGCGCATGTCATCGTTACCGAACGCCTGTTCGACGAGGCGTTCATTCGC
>JBNKDX010000283.1:0-3718 GCA_050288485.1 Rhodomicrobiaceae bacterium
GCGCCGCCGCGTGGTTTGCGACAGGCCGCCATAAGCCGTCAACGGCGGCGGAATAACCATGCTGTCCTTCCTCCGCCGGATCGCCGGGCCGGTTGTTCGCGTGCAGATCCTACCGCATGGCGAGGGCCTGCCGCTCCCGGAGTATAAGTCCGCCCACGCGGCGGGCATGGATCTGAGCGCCGCGCTGGCGCCGGGCGAGACGATCTTCCTGCCCATGGGCGAGCATGTGCTGCTCCCGACCGGCCTGATGCTGGAAATCCCGCCGGGCTTCGAAGGGCAGGTGCGCCCGCGCTCCGGGCTGGCGCTGAGCTACGCCGTGACGGTCCTGAACAGCCCCGGCACCATCGACGCCGATTATCGCGGCGAAGTCAAAGTGCTGCTCATCAACCACGGCAGCAACACCTTCACCATCGAACGCGGCACGCGCATTGCGCAGTTGGTCATCCAGCCGGTGGCGCGCGCGTCGCTGTCGGTGGTGGCGGAACTGGCCGGAAGCGAGCGCGGCGGCGGCGGATTCGGCTCAACAGGCCGGTAACCGGGTTGCTGCGGATCGCGCGTGCATCCGGACTGGTGCAGACAAAGAACGTGTCATGACATCACCTGCAGCGCCCCCGCTCAGTGCGGAGGAAATCCAGCGCTACAAGCGGCACCTGCTCCTCAAAGAGGTCGGCGGCCCCGGCCAGCAGAAGCTGCGGGACGCGCGCGTCCTGGTGACCGGCGCGGGCGGCCTCGGCTCGCCGATGCTGATGTATCTCGCCGCCGCGGGCGTCGGCCATATCGGCATCATCGACGACGACGTGGTGTCGCTCGACAATTTGCAGCGTCAGATCGTGCACGACACGGCCCATATCGGCGCACGCAAGGTGGACAGCGCCGCCGCCACGCTGGCCCGGGTCAACCCCCATGTGACGGCCGAAATCATGCCGGTGCGCATCACGGCGGACAACGCGCTCGACATCATCGGGCGATACGACATCGTCGCCGACGGATCGGACAATTTCGCCACCCGCTATCTCGTCAACGACGCCTGCTATCTGGCGAAGAAACCCCTGGTGTTCGCGGCGCTGGGCCGGTTCGACGGCCATTTGTCCACCTTCCGCGCCTTCGAGACCGGACCGGACGGCAATCCGCGTCCCTCCTACCGCTGCATTTTCCCCGAGCCGCCGCCGCCGGGCACGGTCGCAGCTTGCGAGGAGGCGGGGATTCTCGGCGCCGTGGCCGGAGTGCTCGGCACGCTGCAGGCCGTCGAGGTGCTGAAGGAACTGCTCGGCCTCGGCGAATCGCTCTGCGGCAAGCTTCTCCTCTACGACGCGCTCGCGGCGCGTTTCGAGACCATCAACGTGACCTGGGACCCCGAGAATCCGCTGAACGGGCGCAATCCCACGATCACGAGTCTGGACATTCACCGCAACCGCCAATAGCGCGAAGCTACCGAAGCCGCCAATAGATGTCCGGCGACGCGCCCGTCTGCTGCAGCCCCCGATCCTGGATAGGCTTGTGACCGAGAACCACGTCCAGCACATCGGCGATCACGGGTGTGCTGTCGAACACGTAGGAATGCCCCCATTCGCGCCGTATCGACGAGGTGCTGCTGGCATCTATGGTATCGAAACCGGGATAGATCACCACGCCGCTGCTCGTATCGCCCACCCGGCTGTAGCCGTTGATATGGGCCGAAGCTTTCAGCGCCGCATCGTTGGACGAGGCGTAGATCGTCTTGCGCGTCTTGGACATTTTGGCGAGCGCAGGCGCGATTTCACTGCGGAACGTCTCGGCGTTCAGGTCGGGCGCTGCGAGTACGATTTCGCGAATCCTGCTCATGTTCTTGCCCGCCGCCACTCGCTTCATCAGCGCATCCGTGACCACGATGTTCCCCATGCTGTGGGCGAGGATGTACACCTCGCCGACGGGCAGTTTGGCCACATCGTCCAAGAGCTTGTCGAGCACCAGACGCGCCAGCTCCGCGGTTTCCCTGTCGCGGGCGTAGGCGCGGGCGCTGCCCGCCGATGGCCAGCTGTAGAACATCGCCGTACCGGGGAATTTCAGGTCGTTGGCGAGCTGGGCGGTGCGCAGCGCTGCATCCGTAAACGTTGTATTATAGCCATGGACGAACACGAACAATGAATTCGATTTCGCCGAACTGATCGCAGTCCGGAGCGCCTCAGCCGCCTCGGAGGCGGAGAAGGCTTTCATGTCCGTTATGGCGAAATGCTTCGCCGGATCGTTGGAAAACTCCAGCTTCCAGAGCGAGGGCAACTCCAGCTCGCCGAGCACGTGAGAGGGAGGAACCGATACCGTGAGGCGGCCGTATTCCAGATCGGATGCGTGCTTGGTGCCATAAAAGCTCGCCGCACCGGTCTTCCCCGTCCGGTTCCGGTTGGTGGCGTAATAGACCGGGATCTCAACGAGCTTCTTGCGCGCCACCGCTTCATTGGATTTGTCCGCCGCATCGGCAGACCTTGTCGCCGGAGCCCTTCTGTAGGCGATGACAGGTCTGCGCTTCCTGAAGCAGTCTGCTTTGAAAATAAGCTCCGCCACTTCGCCGCCAATAGCGTCGATCTCCCGTTTCAATTTCGCGCGCCGCTCCGGGGCGTCGGCGGCTGCCTTGGCAATGGCTCCGAGTTCTTTGCCCTTGCGCTTCAAATCGATGAGCAAGGCGGCCTTTCGCTTCTTCAACGTCTCCTGACTTTCCTCCGCCTTGACCAGCCTTGCGCATTCGGAGATCCCGGCCAGACCGCCGGACAATGTCTCCGCGCCGGCCGGCCCGCAGATACCGAGGGCGAAGACAGCACCCAAGATCGCAACCCGTCCCTGATCGAGCATATTACGGAAAGCCATGATCCCTAATCCCCAAAGCGCTTGATACAAAAGACACAGAACACGAAGGACTGTAGCGCAGGGCGCAGTGGCGCGCCCGAACGCAAAAGAACGCGGCGGCCGAAACACCGGAAACCCGCGGCTGCAGGCCATCATATTTCAAGCAAGTGGGGCATGCAAACGTCGGCGGTGCTCAACCCGCGACGCAAAATTGCCTATTCCAGGCGAGCCGCAACCCACCTACATATGCCTCCGGGGCAGCGCTACGAGAGCGATGGCCGAAACTTCAATCTCATCATCTGAAGGGGGAAAGATTTGATGAAAGCGATCGAAAGGCAGCTGGAAACGGGGATCTTCAACAGCCGGTGGCTTCTGGCGCCATTCTATGTCGGACTGGTGCTGTCGATGGTCATGCTGCTGATCACGTTTTTGAAGGAGTTCGCGCACCTGTTGCCCCAGCTCTTCAGCGCTAAGCCGGGCGAAGTCATCGTCGGCGTGCTGTCGCTGGTCGATATCGTCATGGTGGCGAACCTCATCCTCCTCGTCATTTTCGCGGGGTACGAAAACTTCGTCTCCAAGATCGACACCAGTGATCATGAAGACCGCCCCGACTGGATGGGCCTCGTCTCCTTCTCCGACTTGAAGATCAAGCTGATGGGGACGATCGTCGCCATCTCCGGCATCGACCTGCTGAAGACGTTCCTTGATGTCACAGCGCACACCCCGGAAACCATCAAGTGGCGGGTCATACTGCACCTGACATTCGTGACGTCGGGCGTTCTGTTCGCAGCTATGGACCGCCTCGCGGGGCATGGCAACGGCCAGCACAAAGAAACAGCGGCGGAATAGGCTCGGGCGGAGGGGCGGAAGCGATCCGCCCCGCCCCCTTTCAGGCGGCCTA